>NZ_JBNARB010000006.1:0-117510 GCF_049723235.1 Thermovenabulum sp.
TTGAATGCCCTAAAATCGCTATTTCATCTGTTTCTCTGATCATCGCAATTCACTCCCCTTCTTTAATAACTCTTTAATTTCTTGTATTAATACTTCCACTGCCTCACTCTCTCCAACGGTTCTCTCAATCTTTCCTTTCTTAAATAAAACAAAACTTTTATTTCCTCCTGCCAATCCAATGTCCGCTTCCTTAGCTTCCCCGGGTCCGTTTACCGCACATCCCATAACCGCTACTTTTAAAGGTTCTTTTATATTAGAAAGCCTTTGTTCTATCTCTTTTGCTATCGAAATTAAATTTACATTACATCTTGCACAAGTCGGACATGAAATAAGATCGATTCCTGATTTCTTTAAATTAAGACTTTTTAAAAGCTCAATACCCACCTTTATTTCTTCTACCGGATCCCCGGTTATAGAAACCCTTATGGTATCCCCAATTCCCTTATAAAGAAGGGTTCCAATACCAATCGAGGACTTTACCGTTGATTTTATCAATGTTCCAGCTTCAGTAACACCTAAATGCAGAGGATAATCTACCTTTTGAGAAATAAGCTCATAAGCTTTTATTGTAGTTATAACGTCGGAGGATTTAATAGAAACAACTATATCTTGAAAATCCAGCTCTTCTAAAATTCTAATTTCTTCTAAAGCGCTTTCTACAAGAGCTTCAGCAGTGGGCATTCCATACTTAATAAGGAGTTCTTTTTTTAAAGACCCTGAATTTACTCCTACTCTTAAAGGTACTCCATAATATTTTAGTGCTTTAACCACTTCTATTAATTTTTGCCTGTCACCAATATTCCCCGGATTTATCCTTATTTTATCCGCACCGTTTTTAACTGACTCTATTGCTAACCTGTAATCGAACTGTATATCTGCCACAATGGGAATATGTATATGCTTTTTTATCGATTTTATCGCTTCAGCTGATTCTACATTGGTAACAGCCACTCTTATTATATCGCAGCCACATTCCTCCAATTTCAAGATCTGTTCTACCGTAGATTTTACATCTTCAGTTTTGGTGTTGGTCATTGACTGTACTGTAATTGGAGCGTCACCGCCTATATAAATGGTTCCCACTCTGATTTTTTTTGTTGATTTTCTCTTAATTACTTCCCTATCCATTTTTATCATTCCTCAAATTCTGACATAAGATGTAATTCTCAGTATTTTTTAGTAAAATTTTATAAAATCTTTATAGGCAATAAAAATAGCCAGTATAATCAGAATAGCAAAACCTATGAAATGAATCATACCCTCTTTCTCTGGATCTACGGGCTTTTTTCTTACTAATTCAATAAGCAGGAAAATTATTCTGCTTCCGTCTAATGCAGGAATTGGAAATAAGTTAAATAAACCCAGGTTTATACTAATTATTGCCGCGAGAAAAATAACGTTAAATATTCCAAATTTGGCAGCTTCTCCTACAATATGTACCATGCCTACAGGCCCTACCAAGTCCTGAGTTCTAATACCTGTTGTGACTAAGGAAATCACTATCATTTTTACTACGTAAAACATTCTATTAAAACCGAATATTAAACTCGGAAAAAAAGAATATTTTATCATTTTTGATTTTATTCCAATTATACCCCTTTTTGTCTGTGGGTCGATTTGAGTTCTTACTCTTAAAGGTATAATACTTTCTCCTCTTTTTATCTCAATATTTATTTCCTTATCTGGTCTATTGCTTATTATATCCACTATATTCTCCCAGGAACTTATTTTTTCTCCGTCAATTTTGTAAATAACATCACCGTCTCTAATACCGGCTTTAAAAGCGGGTGAATCGGGAATTACTTCTACACTTGTAGTAGTTATACCGGTAAAAAAAGCTACCACCGAAAAAAGCAAAGCACCTAATAAGAGGTTCATTAATGGGCCTGCCAATACTACCGCCATTCTTGATATAAGTGGTTTATTAGCAAAAGATCGGGGATCATTTGTCTTTTCATCTTCTCCTTCAATTTTAACATAGCCGCCTAAGGGGAAAATTTTTAACGAATAAACCGTTTCTCCAATTCTTTTCGAAAAAATACTTAGACCAAAGCCTATAGCAAATTCATTTACCTTCATATCGCTTTTTTTTGCCATAATAAAGTGGCCAAATTCATGGGCTATTACGAGAGCACCTAAGATTATTATAGAAATAATAATGGTATTACCCATTTTTATCACCTGCCATGAAAATTACTTTTTACTCAGAGGAGGTACTAAACCTGAGTGCACAGCAGCCCTTATAATTACTGCAATAAGCGGACCTAAAAAAAGACCAAGAAAACCAAAAATTTTTATACCTAAATATATAGCTATTAATGCCAGAGTAGGATCCAATCCCAAATTACTACCTATAACTTTTGCCTGAAGAATTTGTCTTGTTCCGATAACCACTAAATATATTATCAAAATATATAGGGCAAAACTTACACTTCCTGTTATTATTAGATACAATATCCACGGAATAAAAATTAGACTGGGACCAAATAAGGGAAGTATATCTAAAAGCCCGCAAATTAATCCAAGGGTTAATGCATAGTCTACTTTTAATATGTAAAAACCTACGATGGTAATTGCAGTAGAAATTATTACCAGTATTATTTGTGCCTTTATTAGACCTATAAATGATAAAAACAATTCAATCTGTATGTTTTCCAATTTTTTATGAAGGGAAGCGGGAAGAATTCTCTTTAATGTATCTAAAATTTTATGCTTATCCTTTGAAAAAAAGTAACTGGCAAGAAAAGTAAAAATTAAAAATACAATTACTCCGGGTATCAAGACAAGCTTATTGAGTAGAAAACTATAAAAATTTGAGATATACGTAGAAACATAAGAAATTACTTGATCCCAGTTATTGTTTAAATAATCAAGCGTTTCCTTGGGTATGTACTTGGAAATATTATAAAGAGCAAAATTCAATTTATTCCATAATTCATAAATTAAGTTATAATACTTGGGAAGGATCGTTACAAGCTTACCCAATTCTACCGTGATTCTCGATATACTTAAAATAATAATATAGATTATAAGAGTAAAAATCCCTAATAAAATTATTAAAGAAGAATACGTTCTTTTAATATTGAGCCTTTCAGCAAATTTGACCAGGGGTTCGATTAAAAAAGCAATTATTACTCCGAATACAAAGGGCAAAAGGTATCTAATTGTTAATGTAACGATTATTGTGGCAATAATAATAGAAATTCCGAGGTAAAGGAGGGGTTTATATTCATTCTTTAAAACCATATTAACCCTCCTTTTATTATAACGATCATTATATAATAATATGCTACAGGAAACGAAAATAGAGTACTATCAAATCTATCTAAAATTCCTCCATGTCCAGGGATAATCCTGGAAAAATCTTTTATTTTGCAAAAACGTTTAATTAAAGAACAGGATAAATCCCCAATTTGGGAAAATATTCCAATGAGAAGTCCTAAAATAAAAGCTTCAAACGGTTTTACGGCAGGTAAAAAATATTTTGCAAAAAAAATACTTATTAAGATACTTCCTCCTATACCTCCTATGCTACCTTCAATACTTTTTTTAGGACTTACCGACGGTATAAGTTTATGTTTCCCAAAAAGCATACCTACAATATATGCGAAGGTGTCGCAAGCCCATGTAGAGGCAAAAACCCACCATACGTAATTTATCCCGTTTTCTAAATTCCTGAGTAGTAAAAAATGTAAAAACATTATTGAAGTGTAAATAAAACTAAACAAGGTATAAACTATATCGGTTAAATTATTTTTATCATTATTTATTAAAGTAGTCAAAAAACTCATCATTATTATTATCGAAAAAGGGAAAAATACGAGCTGAATATTCGGAACAAAATAAACAAAAAAAAGCAGAAATAAATTTAGCAAAACGACGTAACCCAGTTTAATGTCTATGCCTATTTTCTTAAAAGCATTGTAAAGTTCCCAATTTGCAATTGTATTGAGTAACCCCAGTGAGATTAGAAAAATTATTTTTCCTACATTTATTACATACCCCAGTAATATTATCCCCACCACAGCGCTTATACTTCTTATAAGAAATTCATTTTTTATCATTGTTATTATTTAAACCCCCAAATCTTCTATCTCTTTTCTGAAAATCCGAGATAGCCCTCATCAAATCATCTTTTTTAAAATCAGGCCAGGTTTTTTCACAAAACCAAAGCTCCGTATAAGCTAACTGGTAAAGTAAAAAATTGCTGATTCTTAATTCTCCACTGGGGCGAATTAAAAGATCGGGATCCGGTAAATCTCCTGTAAATAAGTATTTTTTGAACAATGAGTCATCAATCTCATCAATTTCGATCTTACCTTTTTTTACCTCATCTGCAATGATCTTGCATGCTCTTAAAATTTCGTCCCTTCCACCGTAATTCACTGCTATATTTAATATTAAACCACTGCAATTTTTAGTTTTTTCTAAAGCCTTTTCTATTTCTTCTATAACTTTTTTGGGTAATCTTTCGATATTTCCAGATACTTTAATTTTAATATTGTTGTTTTTTAACCTATCTGTCTCTTTTTGTAAAAAATATCTGAGTAAATTAAAGATTGTACTTACTTCTTCATAGGGTCTTTTCCAATTTTCGGTAGAAAAAGCATAAACTGTTAATACTTTTACTCCTATCTCCGCACAGCATTCCACAATCTCTTTTAAACTATCTGCACCTGCCCAATGTCCCGCTATTCTCGGAAGACCTTTTGAACGAGCCCATCTGCCGTTCCCATCCATAATTATAGCAATATGCGAAGGAATAATTTTATCTATCATAATACCTCCTAAATAAATCCATACCCCCTTTTATAAAAAAAGGGGGATTTCCTATTAAGGTTTAAAATAAGCTACCAGAATATCAGCTTTTGAATCAATTAATTTTACCCTTACCACAACTTCCCTGGTAAAACCCTTTACTTCTTTGAAGGGAAATAAATACTTTATTGAATTTATTTCTACATTTTGCTTATTTAAAATTTCAACAGCATCTTTTAACTCAATACCTGTTAATTCTTCAATAAAAATACTTATACCTCCATTATCTCTTTTTCCTTAGAATTATAAATTTTATCAATTTCTTCAATGAATTTATCCGTCATTTTTTGAATATCCTCTTGGGCTCTCTTATGCTCATCCTCCGATATTTCTCCGTTTTTTTCCATTTTCTTCAATTGATCATTTACATCTCTTCTTATATTTCTAATATGTACCTTAGCTTCTTCAGCTTTTTGTTTGGCCATTTTTGTTAGTTCTTTTCGTCTTTCCATAGTTAAAACCGGCAATACTAACCTTATTACCTTTCCATCGTTATTGGGAGTTAATCCCAGATCAGATTTTAAGATTGCTTTTTCTATAGGTTGAAGCATTTTAGCATCCCAGGGCTGAATTACTATCATTCTTGGTTCCGGGATGTTTATGGTTGCAACCTGGTTTACGGGTGTAGGGGTACCGTAATAATCAACCATAACTTTGTCAAGCAAAGCTGTGGTAGCACGACCGGCTCTAATGGTTGCTAATTCCTGTTTGTAAAGGGAAATAACCTTATTCATCTTTTCCTCGGTTTCTTTAAATAGCTTTTTATCCACAATTTAACCCCCTTTAACAAAAGTTCCTATATTTTCTCCCAATGCCGCCTTAACTATATTCCCCGGTTGATTGAGACCAAATACTATTATTGGGATTTTATTATCCATACACAAGGATGTAGCGGTAGAATCCATAACTCCAAGCCCCATATTTAAAATATCAATATAATCAAGGCTCTCAAATTTTTGAGCATTTGGGTTTTTCAAAGGATCCGAATCATAAACACCGTCCACCCGTTTTGCAAGCAGTATTACATCTGCTTCGATTTCAGCAGCTCTAAGAGCTGCCGCAGTATCTGTGGAGAAAAAGGGATTGCCTGTACCCGCCGCAAAGATCACTACTCTTCCCTTTTCAAGGTGTCTAATAGCTCTTCTTCTAATATAAGGTTCTGCTATTGCTCTCATTTCAATAGCTGTTTGAACCCTTGTTTCTATATTTCTTTTCTCCAGTGCATCCTGAAGAGCTAAAGCATTTATTACCGTAGCCAGCATCCCCATATAATCAGCAGTAGCTCTATCAAGCTGTGGATAATTCCGACCGCGCCAGATATTGCCTCCTCCTACAACAACTGCTACGCTAATTCCATACTTCCTAATTTCTTTTATTTCTTCAGCAATAGAATCCACTACTTCCTGATCTATACCAAATCCTTTCTCTCCTGCCAGAGCTTCCCCGCTAATTTTTAATACAATTCTATTGTACTTTAATTTCTGCATTTATAAACCCTCTCTTTAAAAAATTGTTTTATTTTTTAAAAAAGAGACACGGATAGTGTCTCTTTTTTAAAAATTATACTTTGCTTGCCGTATCCATTTCTCCTTTTTCAAATCTTACGAATCTTGAAACAGTAATATTTTCTCCCAATAAGGCAATTTTTTCCATAATGATTTGCGAAACTTTTCTATCAGGGTCTTTAATAAAAGGTTGTTCTAATAAGCAATTTTCTTCGAAAAATTTTTCCAGTCTGCCTTCTACGATTTTATCTACAACATGTTCGGGCTTACCTTCATTAATAGCCTGAGTTCTGAGTATCTGCTTCTCATTCTCTATAATTTCAGCAGGTACATCTTCTCTTTTTATGTACTTTGGATTAGCCGCCGCAATCTGCATAGCTAAATCTTTGACTAAGGATTTGAATTCATCATTTCTTGCTACAAAATCAGTTTCGCAATTTACTTCTAAAAGCACTCCTATACGGCCTCCACCATGAATGTATGAATCAATAATGCCTTCTTTTGCTTCTCTTCCAGCTTTTTTCGCAGCTTTAGCTAATCCTCTTTCCCTTAAAATAACAACAGCTTTTTCCATATCTCCATCAGCTTCGGCTAAAGCCTTTTTGCAATCCATTATTCCAGCACCTGTTCTTTCTCTAAGTTCTTTTACCTGTTCTGATGAAATCATCCTTTATACCTCCTGTAATATATACTTAAGGTAAGGACATAATGCCGTCCTTACCTTTCCGTCTTATGCCTCAGCAGCGTTCAATTGTTCTCCCTGCTTGCCCTCCAAAACGGCATCTGCAATTTTTTCAGCTATCAATTTTACAGCTCTAATGGCATCATCGTTTCCAGGAATTACATAATCAATTTCATCAGGATCACAATTGGTATCTACAATAGCTACAATAGGAATATTTAATTTTCTGGCTTCAGAAACCGCTATTTTTTCTTTCCTTGGATCTACAATGAATAGAGCATCGGGAAGTGAATTCATTTCTTTTATTCCACCTAAATACTTTTCTAAGCGCTCTTTTTCTCTTTTTAAATTTAGAACCTCTTTTTTGGGCAAAACGTCAAAGGTTCCTTCCTGTTCCATTTTTTCCAGTTCCTTTAAGCGCTCCACTCTTTTTCTTATAGTTCTGAAATTGGTAAGCATTCCGCCCAGCCATCTTTGATTAACATAAAACATATCACATCTTTTGGCTTCTTCCATGACAGATTCCTGAGCCTGTTTTTTAGTACCGACAAAGAGAATTTTTCCACCTTCTGCAGATAAGTTTTTAACAAATTCATAAGCTTCTTCTAATTTTTTAACGGTTTTTTGCAGGTCAATGATGTAGATTCCATTTCTTTCGGTAAAGATATACTCCTTCATTTTAGGGTTCCATCTTCTGGTTTGATGTCCAAAATGAACCCCTGCTTCAAGCAATTGTTTCATTGAAATAATTGACATTAAATATACCTCCTTTTGTTTTTTCCTCCGCACAGTTCATCTTCCAAAAAGACCTATTAAGGCACCCTTTCTGGAATCGCCGGCGTGAGTATTCCGTATTTTACCGCATGTAAGTATATCATAAAATGGCTTCTTGTGCAATATCGTATCTTTCTAAATTTAAAGAATTAGACCATTTTCCACATTTATCGCCCCATCTCCCGATAATTTTACCTTCACAATAAATCTGAACAACTTCACAACTATTAGAACATCCATCGCATTCAAACATTTCCGTATCAATTCTTGAATTGACAATTTTAAATCCCTTAAAATTTGTCTTTTTTAAAGTGGAATTAATATATCTTTTTGCAAGTAACGCTGCACCAATGGCTCCCATTACATCGTAATATTTCGGGATATAAATATTCTCTCCCAGCTCTTCCTCAAAAGCTTTCTTAATACCTGTATTTGCTGCAACCCCACCCTGAAACACATAGGGAGGTTTTAATTCTTTTCCTTTCGCTACATTTGATAAGTAATTTCTGACCAATGCCTTGCATAGCCCTTTTAAAATATCTTCCATTTTATAGCCCATTTGTTGTTTATGAATCATATCTGATTCAGCAAAAACTGCACATCGACCAGCAATTCTTGTAGGATTTTTGGATCTTAAAGCAATTTCACCAACCTTTTCAATTGGGATTCCTAAACGATCAGCCTGTCTGTCGAGGAAAGACCCGGTTCCTGCAGCACAGACAGTGTTCATAGCAAAATCCACCACAACTTTATTTCTTATAATAATAATTTTTGAATCCTGTCCTCCGATCTCAATTATAGTTTTCACATCGGGAAACTCTTTAATCGTAGCAATCGAATGAGCGGTAATCTCATTTTTTATGACATCAGCTCCAAGTATTGTTCCTGCCAATATTCTACCGCTCCCTGTAGTCCCTACACCAATAATTTCAATGTTTTCTCCGTATTGTATCAAAAGATTTTCCAGACCTGATTTTAACGCATCAATAGGTCTTCCCATTGTTCTCAAATATAATTTATATTCTACTTCTTCCATCTCATTTAATAACACAATATTGGTACTAACCGACCCTATATCCACTCCCAAATAACCTTTCATTTAAAAAGTATTCCTCCTTTTTTTGACCAATCAAATCCACAAAAGCTTCTAATCGTGTTCTAAAACCTACCTCTCCAGAATGCTCATCTAATACCAATGTCATAACCGGTATTTTATAATCTTTAGAAACCTTAGGAATCGCACTTTTGGCCACTATTTCCGGCATACAAGTAAATGGCAACAAATGGATTACTCCATCGAAATTTTTATTAGAAAAATTGACTATTTGTGCTACTGACTCCTGACCATGGCCTCCAACAAAATGTCTAATGTAAGGAAAAGCTTTTTCAATTATTTCATTGAGATTTTTGGGTTTTAAAAACTTGGGAAATAGATTTTCTCTTACCCAGTCTGTAATATATATATTTCTCTTTGTTTCTACACCTAATTCCCCTAATTGCTTTTCTATATTTAAATTCGCAAAAGGTTCTAACACCGTATATATTTCTCCCACAATGCCTATAACAAGAGGTTCTTTGTTGTCTTCTTCAATCAGGTTTAATTTTTCTTCTATTTCTACTGAAAATTTTTCCAACATATTTTCTTCGGAAATATTTTCAAGCCTGTTTATTAATTCTTTGTATACCTTTTCTGTTTCCCCTTTTTTCCTCTCTATAGCCCTTTTTTTTGATATTACTCTTTCAAGGTTATCTAAAATGATGGCTTTTTTCCATGCAAACCTTGCAGAATTTATTAATGTAGAAATATCTTTCCTTAAAAGTCTTTTAATATTGTTAATTAGTTTAAGCATTTGCCCTCTTGGAGGTTCTAAAACTATCATTTCAAAATCATAACCATTTTTTTTCAATATCTCCCTCTGAATTTCACAATAGTAACCAAAGCGACAAGGGCCAATACCTCCTGCCATAACTATTGTATCGGCTCCTCTTTCAAAAGCTTCTATAAAATTACCAAGATTAATTTTTAAGGGTAAGCAAGCATATTCAGGAGCAAGTTTAGTTCCAATTTCAAGAGTTTTTTTGCTGCATTGCGGTGGGATTATTACCTCATTTCCTATTCCTTCAAAAAAGGTTTTTAGAGGGATATATAAATTCCCCATATGCGGAAAGGTAAGTTTCATTTTTTAATTTTGTCTCCTTTCCAAAATATCAATAAAAGCTTCTAAACGGGTATCGAATCCTGCCTGTCCGGAATGTTCATCCAAATTCAATTGAAGAAAGGGTATTTCATAATTATCTTCTATTTTTATTTTCAATAAATCCCCTATAATAGAATCGGGGCCACACCCAAAAGAAGCAACATAAATAATGCCATCCACTTCTTTACTATAAATTTTCGAAAAGGCGCTTCCCACTATATTTTTCTCCAGGGTCCAAAAAAGTTTTTTATTTAAATAAGAAGTACCCTTTAATATCTCTTTCTCATCAATGACATCCGGAGTAAGTACTTTTACCCGGTAATTGCTTAATTTTTTGATTAAATTCATGCTGATATATTCGTCATAAATATTATAGGGATGTCCTAAGAGCAATACGTTGTATTTATATCCACCTTCAGAATTTTCAATAGTTGACACGTAGGGAATTATTTGTTTTTTCTTTATAAGTTTTATATGGGATTTAAAATTATGCAAAGCTAATAAGAAAGCTTTTATAACATCCTTTTTGGGTTTTCCCAGTTTTTGTCCTATACCGTAGAAATGTTTATAGAGGCTCATGTTACTTTTATATAAATCAATTTCATCGTCTATAATCGGAATATCTATTTCAATTGAATTGTATACCATATCGGGAAGCCCCATAAATTTTGGACAAATATATTCCCTTTTATTTGTACTAATTATTCGAGGGATGTATATATAATCACATTTTCCTTTTAAATCCATTACATGACCGTGAAACACCTTAACAGGAAGGCATGCGTCATCCACACAGTTTTTTAAACCATCTTCCATTATTTTTTTATTGGTCTTTGAAGATAATACAACCTCACAACCTAAATTTTCGAAAAAGGATTTCCATAAAGGAAAATACAAATAGAAAAATAATCCTCTTGGGATTCCTATCACCATTGAGATAACACCTCTTAATTAGTTTTACCATATTATTCCATAGTTATTCTTTCATCGATTCATCAATATTAAAATCAGTATTCGAGCTAACCCGTATTTAATTAATAAAACAGGTACAGGTTTATTATATTTTGCAGAAGGGTCTAAAATTTTAATAATGTCAATATCCTTACGATCCATAAAAAAAACTCCCAATACAATGAAAATAACTGGAATAATCCAGTTTAAATTATAAACAGAATTATCTAACACAATTTCACTAAAAATACCACCGGCGGATACCTTCATTATCTTCATATTCAAAGTTGTGAATAATAAAAATTCAAATATTACCCCCGCAAAGGTTAATAATAAAAGAATGTACCAGTAATTAAAATTTATAAATAATACAGTTAATATTAGTCCTATTAAATCTACAAACATATGAATTCCTCATTTCTGTTTTGGGTTGAATAAAATAGACATTAAATAACCAAAAAATATTGCTGCACTTATTCCCGCAGCGGCAGAAGTAAAACCGCCGGTAAAAATTCCCAAAATCCCGTAGGTATTAACATGTTCAATTACACCTTTTGTAAGGGTATGACCAAAACCCGGAAGAGGGATAGATGCTCCTGCACCAGCAAAATCAACAAGTTGTTGATAAATTCCCAATCCGCTTAATATCGCTCCCAAGGAAACAAATAAAACAAGAACATGAGCAGGAGTTAAACTGGTAAGATCCATTAAAAGCTGTCCGATTACACAAATTAGTCCACCAACAATAAAGGCTTTTAAGTATTCCATTTCTAATCCCCTTTTTACAAATTTTCAATAGCAACGGCATGGGCTATACAGGGTATTGATTCTCCTTGTTGAGTACTGGTAGTACTCATCAATGCCCCTGTTGCCACAAGTAAAACCTTATTAAACCTTCCCTTTTTCATTTCTTTATATATATATCCGCAAAAAACGGTTGCTGCACAACCACATCCGCTTCCTCCTGCGTGGACATCCTGATTTGGACTAAAAATCATCAAACCGCAATCCGAATATTTGTTAGAAATATCCAGGCCCTTTTCTTTTAAAAGATCTTCTGCAATGTCTTTCCCTATACTGGCAAGATCTCCGGTTACTATAAGGTCATAATAATCCGGACTTCTTTTTGTATCTTCGAAATGACGGAATATAGTATCAACTGCTGCCGGAGCCATTGCACTCCCCATATCATTGGGATTTTTTTCGCCCATGTCAATTACTTTACCGATGGTTATAAATGTAATTCTTGGATTATCATTTTTTAAGGAAATCACAGCAGCACCCGCCCCTGTGACAGTGGTTTGGGCAGTAGGAAGACGTTGATTACCCAATTCAAGAGGAAAGCGGAACTGTCTTTCGGCAGTGCAAAAATGGCTGGAAGTAGCAACTACTACATTTTCTGCAAATCCACCATCAACTATTATTGCTCCAAGGGCTAAACCTTCCGACATTGTAGAACATGCTCCGTAGATCCCTAAGAAGGGTATTCCAATATCCCGAGCTGTGTAACCGGCTGAAATTATTTGATTGAGCAAATCCCCAGCAATAAAATATTCCACAGCATCATAAGGCAGTTTACTGTTTTTTATAGCCATTTCCACAGCTTCTTTCATCATCTTTCTTTCCGCTTTTTCCCAGCTTTTCTCCTGAAAGTACATATCGTTTATTATTAAGTCAAAATAATCTTTTAAAGGACCCTGCCCTTCCTTGGGTCCTACAATTGATGCCACTCCAATAATGGCAGGCGCGTTTTCAAGCATTATTGTTTGCTTTCCCACTTTTTTATTAGACATATTTTCCCCTCACAACTTCAAAAAGTAGTATAAAATTCCTATTATCATAGAAACCGTAACACCGTATACTATCACTGGACCTGCCACTACAAACATTTTTGCGGCTACCCCCAGAACGAAACCCTCTGCTTTAAATTCCATAGCGGGAGAAACAATGGAATTTGCAAATCCTGTAATTGGAACTATTGACCCGGCCCCTGCTCTTTTGCCTATCTGATCGTATATTCCCAATCCTGTTAAAAAGGCCCCCAGGAATACCATTGTAATTGAAGTAGCTGCAGGTGCTTGCTTTACTTTATCCAGTCCTATATTAATATAAAAATTTAATATTATTTGGCCAATAGTACAAATAATTCCTCCTACGATAAAAGCTGAAATTACATTTCGCATAACGGGTGGTTTAGGCCTTTTGTTTTTTATAAATTCTTTGTACTTTTTTTGTTCCAAAGTAATATCAGATCTGGCCATAAACATCTCCTTCCATATTAAAGCGAGCACTTTATAGTGCTCGCTAATTAAGCTTCTGTGGTCCCATCTACTTTGAATGCAATGGCTACATCTGCCTTATACTCTACAATTTTGCCATTTTGCACATTGGCA
The DNA here is from genome assembly GCF_049723235.1 of Thermovenabulum sp. Classification (NCBI taxonomy): domain Bacteria; kingdom Bacillati; phylum Bacillota; class Clostridia; order Thermosediminibacterales; family Thermosediminibacteraceae; genus Thermovenabulum; species Thermovenabulum sp. Next base: position 13,322 of record NZ_JBNARB010000006.1, read on the forward strand.
GTTTGATTCAATACCTCAACTCCGGTTATATTTCTTATCGTCTTTGAAGCATCTTTTACAGCATTTTCTATTGCTTCCTGCCAGCTATTTTTTGATTCCCCAACAACTTCTATAACCTTCACGGTCATATTTATCCCTCCCAAAAATTAATTACATTAATATTTTTCCCTTCCTTTTTATCAATATTCTCTTCTAAAACTATTACAAATTTGGCGCTTTTTGGTATTTTGTTTTTAATTTCTCTGTAATAAAATAGCCCACCGAAACTTAATATGAGCATTAAAAAACAAATTATAGCAACTAATAGCTTAGTTTTAAAATTTCCCATTTTCAAACACCCCTTTAAAACGTATTATTTTACACAGTAAGCTTTTTTATACAATTTAAAAAATAAAAAACTGCAGTCTTTTGCAGTTTTCATATCATCATATTTCTTATTTTTTGTAAAATCCTTTTTTCAAGGCGGGAAACTTGCACCTGAGAAATTCCTAATATTTGAGCGATCTGGGTTTGAGTTTTATCTTTAAAATATCTTAAAAATATTATTTTTCTCTCTATTCCTTCAAGTTTTGAAATGGCTTCTTTTAAAGAGATATTATCTAGTACTGTAATCATAGCTTCATTATCGTCTTCGACTCTATCCAATACGTATATAGGATTAGTATCATCGTGAAAAGCTACTTCATTTAAAGATATAATTGGTTTTGATGCTTCAAGATATATGTTCAATTCTTCTACTGAAATTCCCATCTCTTCTGCTATTTCAGTAATTGTTGGCTCTCTATCCTGCAGTTTTTCCAGATATTCTTTTGTTTTTTGTACTTTATAATACATCTCCTTTATTTTTCTTGAAATTTTTATAGGATTATTATCCCTTATCTGTCTTTTAATTTCTCCGATAATCATTGGCACGGCATAGGTGGAAAATTTTACATTGTAGGATAAATCAAACCTGTCAATAGCCTTTAATAATCCTATGGTGCCAATCTGGACTAAATCTTCCAGTTCAAATCCTCTATTTTCAAATCTTTTTACCACATTATATACAAGTCCCAAATTTTTCTGTATTAGCTTTTCCTTAGCTTCATGATCTCCGCCTTTTGCCTTTATTATAAGTTCAATATTTTCATCGCCCATGCTATCTACCTCAAGGTTTCTTTGTTTTTAATCTTTTATACATTTTTACTATAGTGCCCTCACCCGGTTTTGATTCTACTTCCAAAGAATCCATAAAATTTTCCATTATAGTAAAACCCATTCCCGAACGATCAAGTTCCGGTTTTGAAGTCCATAAAGGCTGCCTTGCCTGTTCAATGTCTTCTATCCCCTTCCCCCAATCCTGTACCCAGATTTCTATCCCATCTTCGTATAATACAGCTTTAATTCTAATTTTCCCTACACTATCCTCATAACCGTGGATTATAGAATTTGTAACAGCTTCAGATACGGCAGTTTTTATATCCGCAATTTCATCCAATGTAGGATCTAACTGTGATGCAAAGGCTGCCACCACTACCCTCGCAAAGGATTCATTCTGGGATTTACTTAAAAAATCTATTGTCATTTCATTAAGCTTTTCCATAAAACCACTCCTCATATTTTTTCTAAAGCTTCATTTTCATCCGTATAACACGGTATGATGTTAAAAAGGCCGGATATATCAAATACTTTTTTAATTCGCTCATTAACATTGCAAACCCCCAAAGCACCTCCTATGGATTTAATACTTTTATATCTCCCCAGGAGCATTCCTATACCCGAACTGTCCATAAAAGTAACGTTTTTAAAATTAAAAATTATTTTTTTTATATTTTTTCTACTCATCATGTAATCAATATCATCTTTTATGCGAGCAGCTACATGATGATCCAGTTCGCCTTTCAAGTTTACTATCATTACATCATTTATATAACGAAAAGTTACTCCTTCATGCAGCATTTTACTGCCCCCTAACTACAGGTTATTAAGAAGTTTTAAATAGTATTTCTACAATCTTTTGTAAAATCCTTCCTTATCTTTGTTTAAAAAATAATATGGTGCATCTTAATTGATGCACCATGGGAAAATCCTTAAAACAATCTATTAATAAGAGTTTTTAATATATCCAAATATCCTATTTTCCTTACATCTTGCTTTGCCAGCAAATCTACTTCTCCTATTTCCACATCGTTTTGATATATTTTCAAAGTTCCTACTTTTTGACCTTTTCTTACCGGAGCCACAATCTTTTCAGGTAAAATGATTTTAGTACTTATTTCGTTTTCTTTTCCCTTTTCTACAAGAAAACTCTTATCCTCTTTATAAATAATTTCAACTTCTTTTTCTATTCCTTTGTCTACTTTTAATCTTTTTACCGTCGCTCCTTTTTTGGCCACGGATACAGAATTATAAAATCCAAAACCATAGTCCAGCAATTTTTTGGTATCTTCAAAACGATCATTAGAAGAAGGAGCATTCATTACTACCGAAATCAACCTCATATCTCCTCTTTTAGCACTACCTACAAAACAAAATCCTGCCTTTTCGTGATACCCGGTTTTAATACCATCTAACCCATCGTATTTTCCAATTAGTTTGTTTGTATTGGCAAGCATAGTAGGTTCGCGTTTCTTATCAGTATGTTCAAGATAATCCACCAATTTAGTCGACCAATCAAAAAACTTCTGGTATTTTATCAGTTCCTTAGCTACTATTGCCATATCAAAGGCTGTGGTATAAAGATTGGGATCGGGTAAACCATGAGGATTGGTAAAATTAGTATTTTGAAGCCCTAATTCCTTCGCCTTATCATTCATCATCCTGACAAAACCTTCTACGCTACCGCCTATATGTTCAGCTACGGCTACCGATGCGTCATTTGCTGAAGAAATGACAATACATTTTAGTAAGGTTTCAAGGGTCTGGACTTCGCCGGGACCCAGGAAAACCTGACTACCTCCTGTTTTCCATGCTCGTTCGCTCACCCTTACCTCATCGTTAAAATTTGCCTTTCCTTTTTCCACCGACTCAAAAGCCACAAGTAAAGTCATTATTTTAACTAAACTTGCTGGTTCCAATTTCTGGTGGGCATTTTTTTCATATAAAACCTTCCCCGAGGACGCATCAATTAAAATTGCCGAAGGAGATTTTATATTTGGCGGGTTTTGAAACATTACTGCCTGGCAAGATGAGGAAAATATTAAAATACTTATAAGAATTACTGAAATAAGAGAAATTACTTTTTTTTTCAAAGACATTCCTCCTTTCAATCATAGATTATCCTTGAAGGAGGAATGTTATTCATAAAGCTAAGCCCTCGGGTGGGTTCTATCGTATACCTCTCTGATTTTTGATTTTGTTAAATGAGTATAAATTTGAGTTGTTGATATATCTGAATGTCCCAGCATTTCCTGAACAGAACGCAAATCTGCCCCGTTTTCTAAAAGATGAGTGGCAAAGGAGTGCCTTAATGTATGAGGTGTAATTTCTTTATTAATGTTAGCTCTTCTGGCATATTTTTTTATAATCTTCCAAAAACCCTGTCTTGTTAAACTTTTTCCCTGATGATTGAAAAATAGATAGTCACATTCTTTATTTTTTAATAATTTTTTTCTAATTTCATTTATATATAAATTAAGGAAGGATGTAGCGACGGAGCCGATGGGGATAATCCTTTCCTTTGACCCCTTTCCCATGCATTTTAGGTACCCCATTTCCAAATTTACATCTTCGACTTTTAAAGAAATCAGTTCCGAAACTCTTATTCCGGTAGCGTATAACAATTCCAGCATGGTTCTATCCCTTAGTCCCCAGAGGTCTTCTTTATCCGGTGAAGCTAAAAGCTTTTCCACTTCTTCCACAGTAAGCACTCTCGGTAATTTTTTTTCTAATTTTGGTGTATCTAAATTATATGTGGGATCTTCTTCTATAATTCTCTCTCTTAAAAGAAAATGGTAAAAAGTTTTTATAGCTGCCAGAGACCTGAGAATACTGCTGGAAGCTCTTTTTTTCCTTTGTAAAAATAAAAGATAAGAGATTATATTGGCTCTATTTACTTCGTTGAAGGTTTTCACTCCATTATTCTTTAAAAAATTTATAAATTGATTTAAATCATTTTTATAGGATAAAACTGTATTATTGGATAAACCTCTTTCTACCACCAAAAAATCCAGAAAACTATCTAATATTTCTTCCACCTTATATCACCTTGCTTATGAAATATAATTAGCAATAATTCTAATTAAAAAAGGAGATATATACCCTTCGATAAGGCTCGCAAAAAGCAAAAATAAAGAAAAGAATAGAAAAGAGAATAAATAACCTAATATAAGATTCCCATAACTTTCCCTGTAGTATTTTCTTTTAGATTTAAGAACTGTAAAATCAAAGTATAAAGTTGTTACTCCTATTGATAAGATTCCCGTAATTATTAAAATGTTTTGCGGAACAATAGCAAAAATAGAAAGTAAAACTCCTTTTGTTCCAAATTCGGAAATAAAATATCCCGTAGTAAAACCCAGCATAAAACCCCTTAAAAAAATAATTATAAAAACAATTGGGAATCCGAAAATTAAAAGTCCCGATAAAAAAATAATTAATAGGGTTTTTAAATTGTTGGATAATGATGAATAAAAGATATTAGTACTATCCAGATCCATATTGTTAATATTTATAAAAAACATATTCAGGTATTTGGTTAATTCTTCTTTTTGTAGCGCGGAAAGCAGGTTTACCGTTAAACTTCCCGATAATATACCTATTACAAGAATCAATAAAAGTATTATATAAAGGCCAATATTTTTTTTGATATATTCAATAATAACATCAATAAAGTAACGCAAAATTAATCTCCCCCCGTCCACTTATAAAATAATTATGCGGGGGAGTTGGATAATATAACTTTAAAATTAATCAATAATTAACTTCCCGTAAATTCCACCTCCACCTGATATTAAATCCAGTTTACCCTCCCTAACCTTACTAATTTTTTCGGCTATTTTTTTTCCAAAATTTTTTTCTATTTCTTTAATTTCAACAAGATGCATAACGTTAATTTCCGAATGGAATTTATCTAAAAGCAGTTTCTTAGTTTTTTTGCCTATTCCGGGAATTAACTCCAAAGGATAATTATAAAAATAAGGCGGTCTTACGGCAGGTTTATTATATTCTTTATCTTTTAGTAGATATACTCTATCTAGAACCCCTACCGTGACTTTATTATTTTTACAAACCGGGCAGTAAGTTACCGGAGGTTCAGATTCAGCAATAAAACCACAATTCTCGCACCTGGTTCTGTGGTATTTACCCAGCTTAGGATTCAATCCAAAATTTGCAGTAATTCTTATTTCTTTTTCATGAAAAATTGTTTCAAAATTTATATCGTTAACATCCTTAGCATAAAATTCATTAAACTCTCTACCAATTTTTTCTAATGAGTGAGCATCTGAATTGGATAAAAAAACCTTTTCCTCCAATTCCCTCAAATGATCGGCTAAAAAAGAATCCGCACTTAATCCCAGTTCAATAAATTTTATTCTGTCAAAGCAATTTTCGAAGGCAAAAAGTAATCGATTATAGCAAGCATAAAAGCTTTTATGAGGGGTAAAAACATGAGCTGGAATTAAAACGCCTCCCATGTCTTCAACAATTTTTAATAATTCTCGGGCATTTATGGAAGCTTTTTGAGAACTAAGATTAATATTTTTAATATATTTTTCCATTATTTTAGAAAAACCGATCATTTCAATAATTTTCGGAAAAAACACTAAGCTATGAGCAACACCGTTTTTTTCCAATGTCTCCAATTCACTACCTAAAAACAATATTACCGAGTTTTTATAAAGGTATCCACCTTTGTCTAATTCTACCAGTTCTCCTTTTTTTATAATATCTATTATTTCATCTAAAACTAAGGGGGATGCAGCATCTACTATACCTATAACATTTAAACCTTTTTCTAAATAAGCTGTTGTCAAAATTTTTTCTAATGTAAGATCTTTTGATGCGGTAATTTTTACGGGTTTATTTCGAGCTTTTCCGATATGTACATGTAAATCGGCAAATATTTTCATTTACAGTTTTCCCTCACTTAAGAATTTTTCTGCTATTAAAAGTCCTGCAAGAGTTTTACCGTCTTTAATTTCTCCTCTATACGCGCGAAGCACTGCTTCTGTTAAAGGAATTTTTTCAACACTTATCATTTCATCCTCGTCTAATGTCCCCTTAGCTTCAAAGAGGTCTTTTGCTAAGAAAAGATACATTCTTTCATCAGAAAAGCCCGGTGAAGTATAAAAATCTGCAAGAAAAATGAGTTTTTTTGATCTATATCCTGTCTCTTCCATTAATTCTCTTTGAGCACATTCTTCCACATCTTCATTTTTTTCAATCTTTCCTGCAGGAATTTCTAATAAGACTTTCTCTACAGCTTTTCTAAATTGTCTTACCATAATTACTTCATTTTTTTCATTTATTGGAACAATTGCCACTGCACCGGGATGTTCCACTATTTCTCTGGTAGATTCCTTTCCGTTCGGAAGTTTAACTCTTTCAATTTTGAGATTAATTATTTTTCCCTGATATACTTTTTTCGAATCAATTGTTTCTTCAAAGAATTCCATTAATTCTTCCTCCTCACTTAAATAATATTTTCTGCAGCAAAAGCACCTCCTGAAGCTGCAGTTAAAAAATAATAGGGTTCTTTTTCATAATTTTTCCCCATCGAATACAGAGGGAAATTACATTCGATCAAAAAATCTATAGCTCTCTTTCCTTTTCTAAAAACGATATCATGTTTATCTGTTAATTTATACTCTAAGAACTTTCTCATAACCAAATCTTTAATCACTGAATCTATTTCTTCTGAAAGAACAACAATAGCCTTAGTTAATGCTATTTCGGATAATGCCGTTAATGTATGGTGGCTTACCAGAAAATGCCTTGCTCTATTTTCGAAAATTGTAATTCTTGGGATAAAAATCGCTTTCCCTTTTAGTATATTAACAGCATTTACGGCTTCTCCAAGGATTATCCCCGTATTTCCGTATTTTGTCCCAGTACCTACTATGCCCGGTCCCGTTCCAACAATAGCTATATTGCATCCCGACGCTTTTGCAGCAAGTAAACCGGTATATAAATTCACAGCCTCTAAATCTCCACCGAAAGCATGCCCTACTGTAACTGTTAAATCCAAAAGGTTTAGCTTTTTTAATAAAAAAACCGTTTTGCTAAAAAAAATAGGTAATGCCCCTCCATCCGTCATTATAAAAGCAATTTTTGCATTTCTCTGATAACACTTAATGGCTGCACAAACTGGAGCTAAAGCGCTATGAAGAGGAATAATTACCACGGGCATTCCATCTAAAGAAGGCGTATTTTCAATAATTTTTCTAATATCTTCCTTTTCTTCGACGGAAAAGCATTTTATTTGAAAAGGAGTATATCTTAATTTCATTATATGTCCTTTTTTTTCAATATCAAGATGGGAATTTCTAAAATTGTGTATTATAAAATGATATCCTCCACTTCCAAGATTTAAAAATACCGCCGTAGTATTAAGAATTACTTCATCGCCAATTCTCACTTCCCCGCTTAACGGAACGTAATTAATAGCTTTATGTAAATTACCTTCGCTTTCCACCAGGACTTCTTCTATCCCCTCTCTCTTTTCAATTACATCTAAAACCCTGCCTTTTCTTAATCTAATCATGAAACCGGGCCTTTTTTCCAGATTTTTCTCCCCCCTATATTATCCAAAATTTTTGATATTGAAAATTTCTCTGCAAAGATATTTAAAAATAACAAAAAAAATAAAATAATTATTTTGTATTTACTTGAAAGTATCCATGAAAATAATATTCCTAAATGAAGACCTAATACGTTTGCACCCGTGTCCCCCATCATTACCTTTTCTTTTAAATCAAAGGACAAAAATACAATTACTGAAAATAATATAGGGAATATCGTCATTATTATGTTATAATTTTTCATAAAAAATAATTTCAAAAGACCAATTAAACAAAAAATTATATAAAATTTACATGCTCGACCGGGCCTTATATCCAATATATTTAAAGCATTAATAGAAAGACAGATAAAAAAAGTATCTATTATTAATTCCTTTAAATCATGACTATTTTTTGTATAAGAAATGAAAAAGGAAACGAAAAATCCGATAATAGCTTTAAGAAAACCTGTTGTTAAATTACCTCTTAAAAAACAAGAAAAATGCCCCTTGAATCCCTTTATATTTTTTTGCCCAAAGACATCATCGATAAGTCCAATTATTCCTATTGCGAGGATTCCAAAAAGATTAAGTAAAATAAATAATTTTTCTCTGGTAAAAGTGTATAAAATCATGCTCATAAGAAATTGAACAATAATAAAAACAATTCCTCCCGAAGTAGGAATATCTTCACCTTTATAGTTTTTTACTTTTTTTATATCCCATTTTAAAAATTGAGTAATCAAATAATAAGATAAAATATTAGAAAAAACTATATTAAGAGTAAGAATTGCCATCATATTTTTCCCTCTAAGGATTATATTAATTTATTTTGATAAAAAATGTATTAATCTTATTCTTTTTATTACATTATTAATTTCATCTACATAAAATATTTTTTCACGTGCATAATATTTCTTATCTTCAACAGTAGCCGGATAATCCTGAACAACTACGAAATTTTGATTATAACGCTTTAAAAATTTTATAATGCCGTTAAGATCATTATTATTTTCATCTTTATACTTCAGTAAAATAATAAAATCGCATTCTACCGGAAAAAATGTTTTTTCGTTAAGGTTTTTTATTTCTATACTGGCACCGGTCATTTTTAAAGAGTCTAATAAAATTTCAATATTATTTTTTTCTGAAGTTAATATTATAATTTTTTCTCCTAATAGCCTGTTTTTAAAAATATCATCAAAATGTTCTTCTAAAAAAACGCAGTCTTCTTTTTGTTTTTTTATTATTTCCTTTATTTCTGCATTTAGTTTTTTATTTACTTCTTTTAATTTATTCAATGTAGTTTCTAACTGTTCTATAGTATCTTGTTGTTGGTATGCAATAAGTTCACTCCCATTCACGGAAAAACCCGTTAATAAACCAATTGTAAAGGAAATAAAAATGGATACGGTCAATAGGCTTATTACTCTTATGTTGTACAATTCTACCACCTCGGATTAGAACATCATTAATGCCAGTTTTAACTTCAGAATTATTAATTTAAATACATGCGATAAAATGGGAGAATTTAAGAAAAGTATAAAAATAGGAATGATACCTGTTAATACCATGGGCAATATTAAGCTGAAATTTTCCTCCTTTCTTTTATAAAGTTTATTTACACCTTTTGCATCGATGAGGATATGTCCCATTTTCAATCTCACTAAAAATGTGCTTGCCATGCCTTTCCTGCCTTTTTCCAAGAAATCCAGCATACTTGTATGTGTGCCAACTGCTACAATTAAATCTGCTCCCTTCTCGAAAGCCAGTAAAAATGCGGCATCCTCGCTGGTTCCCGTTACCGAAAAAATAGAATATTTAACACCCAAATTTTTTATCCTTTCCAATCCCGGTGCTTTTCCATCCGGATAAGCATGAACAATTATTTCTGCCCCGCATAGCAACCCGTCATCGGAAATACTGTCCATATCTCCTATAATAATATCGGGAGTATAACCGAATTCTATAATTGCATCAGCCCCTCCATCAACTCCAATCAATACAGGCTTCATTTCCTCTATGTAACTTCTCAGCATTGATAAATCCTCTTTATACTCGTGTCCTCGGATTACTATTAAAACATGCTTCCCTTTAATATCCACATTAACATCCGGAACGGAATAATTGGAATTTATTATGTCCCGGTTTTTTTCAATATAATTTATGGTATTTTCGACAAAATCTAAAAGATACTTATCGATATTTTGTTTTGCTAAATTTCTGCATTTATTCAAACTATCTAAATCCCAGAATCTGCCTTTTGCAAAAAATTTCCCATTTACAAATATATCCCCGTTGTCTTTAACTTTTATTATGTCCCCTTCTTTAATTTCTCCTTGATAGGGTGATCTGATGTCAATAAGAGGTATTTTAGCTTTTATTAATGTTTCCGGACCCTTATTGTAATATTTTCCGCTACAGGAAGTTTCAAAATTTATAACCGCTTTAACCTTTTTTTCTAAAAGAAAACTTGCTGCTATTTCATCTATATCTTTATGAAAAATTACAGCGATTTCACCGGGTCTTATTTTGTTTACCAAATTTTTTGTTTTTTTACCAACACAAGCTCTTCCGCAAATCATTATAAACACCCTGGTAAAATTTTTTCACATTTAGTATTCCAAAACTTTTTCTTAAAATACAAAAAGCGCGTTTTTGCCGCGCTTTCTGTAAAAATATTATACCGCAATATTATCCAATCTCTCCATACGAATTTTATCGGCTATCATTGCTATAAACTCCGAATTAGTTGGTTTGCCTTTATCCTTAGGAATAGTATATCCAAAAAGATTGTTAATAGTTTCTATGCAACCTCTGTTCCATGCCACCTCAATAGCATGTCTTATAGCTCTTTCCACCCTGCTGGGGGTAGTATTATATTTTTTGGCAATCGTTGGATAAAGTATTTTCGTTACCGCTCCTAAGAGCTCAATATTGTTCACCACCATTGCAATAGCATCTCTTAAATAAAAATATCCTTTTATATGAGCCGGGATCCCTATTTCATGTATTATATTTGTTATTTCCATTTCTAAATTTACCGAGGAATCTTTTTCGTCATTTTTATCTATATCTCCATCCCGATAAATAGAAGGGGGGATAAATCTATTTCCCTCCAATACCACTTCCCTTATCCTTTCTGCCAGAACGCTAAAATCAAAGGGCTTAACAATGTAATAATCGGCTCCAATTGTCAAGGCTTTTTGTGTAAATCTATCTTGTCCCACCGCTGAAAGTACAATTACTTTTGGCTTTATACTCTGGTTGATTAGCCTTTCTACTACTGCAATACCGTCCAAATTTGGCATAATAATATCTAAAATTAAAACATCCGGATTTAATTCCCTCACTTTTTCGATTGTGGAATATCCGTCATAGGCTACACCAACCACTTCAATGTCTTTTTCCTCTTTTAAAAATGTCTGCAAAAGTTCGCAAAATTCTTTGTTATCATCTGCGATTAGAACCCTGATTTTATTATTTCCCCCCAAATTAAACCCTCCCCCGATAATGATTGATGAAATTTTAATACAATATTTTATATTCGACAAATATTGGAAAATACCTGCTAAATTTACAAAAATATCTAATATTTTTTATGGAATATTTTCATTAATTTTGACAATTTCTTTTAACATCCATTCTGCAAAGACACCATACCCTTTAGTAGGGTCATTAACGAATACGTGAGTAATCGCACCCACCAAGAAGCCATCCTGAATAATTGGACTACCGCTCATGCCCTGAACTATACCACCAGTTCTACTTAAAAGCCTTGGATCTGTAATTTTTATTACCATACTTTTCGGAGAAGGAGCCTCCTGTCTATAGACCCTTAATATTTCCACTTCATATCGTTCTATCCTTTCACCTTCAACTACCGTAAGAATTTCTGCTTTGCCCGGATGTACATAGCTGCTTGGTGCCACAGGTATTTGTCCGTAATAGGGATTTTCCAGTGGCTCATATATCTGTCCGAAAATGCCAAAATTATTATTCTCCAGAATATTCCCTATAACTTCCTCTTCCTTGACAAAAACTCCACGTTTTTCACCGGGTATATTTTTCTTTGCAGGGAGTATAGAGGTAATTTTTGCTCGTATTATCTCACCGTTACCAATTTCAATTATTTTACCCGTATCCGAATCAGATATTATATGCCCTAAGGCGGCGTAAATCCTTGTTGCAGGATGATAAAAAGTAAGTGTACCTACCCCCGCCGTAATGTCCCTTACCCAAAGGCCTAATTGATATATCCCGGCTCGATTTTTCATTGCTTTTACATTTACATCAAAAATGGCTCCATTTCTTTTTATGGTTAAGGTTATAATCTTATCATCATCATTATTAATAATTGTAGATAGATCCTCTGCTGTGTAAACATAAATTCCATTTGCTTTTAATATTGTATCTCCCATTTCAATTCCCGCTTCTTTTGCAGGGATATAAGTTTTGCCCTTTTCATCAGAAATTGGTCCGGTCCCCACTACAATAACTCCATTAGGCTTTAATTTTACACCTATGGAATGGCCTCCGGGAACTACTTCGATCTGGGGAATTACTTCAACCCTGGTTTTTTTTACGGGAATTACCCCGAATAGCCTCCATTCCAAATTATAGCTTCCGAGTTTTGCTGATTGTATTGTTACCGGGTTTCTTAAATTTATTTTTACAAAATCCTGTACTTTTTCTCCATTTATCAGTAAATTATTACCATTTTCACACAATATTTCAAAAGTAAAAGGAACCTTAATACTGATTTTTTGTTCCTTTCCTTCAATCAAGCTTAACCTTTCCGGCAGGGAAATAGTATTTGTTAAAAAATAGAATAATATTATTAAAACCGATAGGGTTAATCCTATTATTTGCCGCTTTTTCCATTTCATATTTTCACTCCTTTAAAAAAGGTTAACCTGATTTTTAAGATTTCCTTTAACAGTTTTTTTATACAGACAATTTTTAAATGATTTGCTAAAAATAAAAACGCCTTTAAGGAAGTTAATCCCTAAAGGCGTTTATAAATAATGAATTTTTTATTTTATGAAATTATTTTGACTCTTTAAATCTTTGTGCCATAGTCAGCATTTCTCTTGCATATTGTATTGTATTAGAAGTAATTTCCGTGCCGCCTAACATTCTTGCGACTTCTTCTACCCTTTTTTCAAAAGTTAATTCTTCCACAACGGTTATTGTTTTATTATCTTTCACTATTTTTTTGATTTGAAAGTGCGCATCACCAAGACAAGCAATTTGCGGAGAATGAGTAACACATAATACCTGGCGGTTTTTCGCTACTTTGTATAACTTTTCCCCTACAGTCTGAGCAGTTCTCCCTCCAATTCCGGTATCAATTTCATCAAAAATTAAACAAGGAATTTTATCTACATCCGCTATAATATTTTTTATTGCAAGCATTATCCGCGAAGATTCCCCGCCTGATGCAATTTTATTTAAAGGTTTTAATGGCTCTCCTGTGTTGGTAGAGATTAAAAATTCCACAAAATCAAATCCATCTTCTCCATATGCTATTTTCTGCCCTTGAAAGTTAATTCCCTCCATATCATCTTTAAATTTAAAATCTACCGAAAATTGAACTCCTTTCATCGCTAATTCCTCAAGTTCTTTCAATATCTTTTTTTCTAATTTTTCAGCTATTTCTTTTCTCAAATTATGTAATTTAATGGCATTATACATGTAGCTTTCCATCAAACTCCGGTATTCACCATTTTTAATTTCGATTTTTTCATCCAGGTTTAAAATGTCTTCAAGTTTTTTATTTATTTCATCTTTATACTTTATCAATTCATTCAAAGACATACCGTATTTCTTTTTCAGTCTTTCGAGAAAGGATAATCTATCAAAAACCCTGTCCAATCTTTCTGGATTAAAATCAACCCTATTTATAAATTTCCGCAAATCATTGGCAGCTTCTTGAAGGGAATAATAGGACTCTTTAATTGTGTTCAAAGTGCGATCTATATCTTTAAAATAAATAGATATCCCTTCAAGGGCATCAATGATTTTGTCCAGGAGCTCCAGTACAGGAAGGGAATCGTTTCCTTCGTACAGTAAGCTTTCAGCCAAAATAAGGGATTTCATTATTTTCTCAGAATTTACAAGAATTTCTCTTTCTTCTTCTAAAATTTTATCCTCTTCAGGAGAAAGAAATGCATTTTCCAGTTCCTCTTTTTCAAAGGATAATCTATCTCTTAATTTTTCCGCTTCACTTTTTTCTTTTAAAAGTGTTTTAATTTCTCTATTTATTTCTTTCATTTTCTCAAAAATAATTTTTAATTCTTTTTTTAGGGTTTCAACCTTTTTTTCCCCTAATTCATCCAGTATTTTCAAATGGTACTCACTGTCAAAAAGAAGTTGATAGGTTTGATGCTGGGCAAAGATATCAACCATATATCTTCCTATATTTTTCAAAGCAGAGAGAGGTACCAATTTGCCGTTTATTCTGCAAAAATTTTTCCCTTGAAGGGTTATTTCTCTTGTGATAATTAAAGTTTCCTCTTCATCAATACCGTATTCCCTGATTATATTTTTTGCTTCTTCACTTTTTACATCAAAAACAGCTTCAATATAAGCATTTTCAGCTCCGGTTCTTATTAATTCCGTGCTGGCTCTATCTCCTAAAATCAATCCTATGGAATCTATTAAGATAGATTTTCCAGCACCCGTTTCACCGGTTAAAACATTTAACCCCGGCTTAAAATCGATGGATATATCTTCTATCAGAGCCAAATTTTTAACATTTAACTTAAGGAGCATTTATTAACCCCCTTTTAGCTATGGCTATTTTATAATGTTTTTAATTCTCTCCACCACATCCTTTACCTTTTCTTTAGACCTTACAACCGCCAGTATTGTATCATCACCCGCTATAGTCCCAAGTATTTCTTCAAATTTAATATTATCTATTGCAAAAGCGGCAGCCTGAGCCGCACCGGATAACGTTTTTATTACAATTAGATTTTCTGCATAATCTATGGATAATATGGAATCTTTAAACATCCTTAAATGTTTTTCCGAAGGAGTAATAATGCTCTCCGGTTCGTCATAACAGTATTTACCATTTTTCAGTACTTTTATCAGTCTTAATTCCTTAATATCCCTCGATACCGTAGCCTGAGTAACGCTGAAACCACTTTTCTTTAATTCTTCCGCCAGCTCTTCCTGGGTTTCTATAGGCTTTTCTTTGATTATTTCCCTAATTTTCATCTGCCTTTTTGATTTCACAATATCCAGTAACCTCCTTTAATAACTTTTCCCGTTGGGTTCTTTTAGTTTCATTCTTAGAAGATCAAAGAAACTTCTGTTTTTAATTCTAATCAAATTTGTATAATATTCAGATTTTTTTATTATTACTTCATCAAAAGGCATTAATTTAAAACCCTCTTGCCCATCTATTGTCAGCATAATTTCCTGGTGTTCTGCAAAAACCTGCACTTTTATTATATCATCTTTTGATACAACAATCGAACGATTTTGAAGAGTATGAGGACATATTGGAGTTAAAATTAAAAGCTCCATATTTGGACTGACTATAGGGCCACCAGCCGATAAAGAATAAGCCGTAGACCCCGTAGGTGTAGATATAATAAGCCCATCCGCAGGATATGTATCTATATAGGAATTATTGGATGTAGCTTTTATCCGTATTAACCGTGCAAAAGGCCCCTTTGTAATAACCACATCATTTAGAGCAAGGAAGCTACTTAGTACTTTATCCCCTCTTTTTACAAAAGCTTCAATCATCATACGTTTATCCAAAAAAAATTTTCCAGTTTTAAAGAACTCCAGATCCCTGAAAAGGTCCTTTAGTTCTATTTCTGTTAAAAAACCAACATGTCCTACGTTAATTCCTAAAATGGGTATATTTAATGGTGCAAGTTTTCTTGCAACGCTAAGTAATGTACCGTCTCCGCCCAAGCATATGGCAAATTCCACCGAATTCATTAAATCCAATTCTATATCCTTTAATTCTTCTACTGCAAACCTATTTTTTACCTTAAAATCCTTTTTCTCCAACCAATCGATTAAACTCTCAGAAATTTCTACCGCTTTTGGCTTAGAGGTATTGATGAAAAGGCTTAAATGCTTCATATGCTCACCTCTTAAAACTGTTATGGGCTTCCTTTACAACGTTTTCAATATCTATTAATCCGGATAATTTATAGGTTTTATACCATGCCAAAAACTCTATATTTCCTTCCGGTCCCTGAATCGGTGAGAAAGTAAGTCCATGGCAGTAAAAACCTATTTTTTCACCTTCTAAAAGTACATTCCTTATGGCTTTTTCATGTAACCTCATATCCCTTACGACACCGTGTTTCCCCACTTCATTCTTGCCTACTTCGAATTGCGGTTTAATTAATGTTATCAGATCCCCTTCTTCTTTAAGAAGTTTTTTAAAAGGTTCAAAGACAAGCTTTAATGAAATGAAAGATAAATCGGCTGTAATTATATCTACCAGTTCGCCTATATCCTCAAAGGTTAAGTAACGAACATTTTTCCTTTCAATATTTACAACCCTATCATCATTTCGCAATGTATAGTCTAACTGTCCGTAACCCACGTCAACCGCATATACTTTTTTAGCACCTTCTTTTAATAGACAATCGGTAAAGCCACCCGTTGAAGCTCCTGCATCGATTGCAATTTTCCCTTCTACCTTAATATTAAAATAATCCAGGGCTTTTTTTAATTTTAGCCCTCCTCTGCTGACATATGGAATGGACCTTTCTTTTATAAAAATTTCCGCATCTTCCTTTACAAAAGTACCGGCTTTATCCACCTTTTTACCGTTAACAAAAACATTTCCGGCCATTATTTCCGCTTTTGCCCTCTCTCTGCTATCGAAAAAACCTTTTTTCAAAAGCAATAAATCCAACCTTTCCTTGGGCACGGCATTCTCTCCTTTAACCCTTTTTTCTTGTACTACTTTTTGTTTTAGGAATTATATCTATCCCAAATTTTTCGTTCAACAGGCAGGCAATATATGCAACTTTATAAACTATTTCCTTTGAATTATTTATGGCAAAGGTCTTCCCAAGCGCTTTACCTCCTACTGTAACCGTAGAGATAATACCCGAAATAATAATACTGGTTAAAGTTTCTTTTACCCCGCCTTTTGAAATAAAAATTTTTAAAACTATTGCTGCTCCAGCCGAACCACTTATTATACCACATATATCTCCAATTACATCATTGCAAAAATTCGAAACCACATCGGCGTTTCTAATTAGTCTAACGCCTTCCCTTCCGCCTTTTACTTTATCCGCAGCCATTGCGTGGAAAGGAGCTTCATCGGCGGATGTCACCGCAGTACCTATTATATCAAATAATATACCTATAAATATTATTCCTACTAATATAATAAATGAAATTATTAGATTAACCCTTGACATCAATATTTCAGAGCCAAGGCTAAAAAAAACGGATAAACCAAAAGCGAGAATTATTACTTTTACTATCCAGCTTGCCTTTGGTTTTCCGTTATCATTTTTCAATATCTTCGATTTACTTTTTTTAAATAGTTTTTCTTTTTTCAAACAAATGCACCTCATAGTAATCCGTGGGGGCAGGAGGCAACGAAACGGGTAAATATTGCGGCTTAGGTCCAGTAGGTTTTCCCAAGAAGGCACCCGTCGTCGCCGCCCGGGCGGTTCCCCTTTAAGCCTTCTTCTGCTTTGTTGCCAGAAGCAGGACTGGATTGCCACTTAGTCCGCACTGTAATCCCCGCTCCGCTTCCCTCGTTTGGGAACAGTCTAGGAGTTTTCCTCACCGAAATCACGCTTCTCCTAGCCTCTTTTGCAGCATGGGTTTCAAAGTAAAAATACTTTTTCCACCCATACCACTCAAGGCAGGCTACACTGCACCCAACACTTAAGTATCGGATGCAGGTTAACCCCCCAAGCCGTAGCCTTTTCCTGACGATTAGACCACAAACTTGGGTCTCCACGGAAATAGGGTCGCAATCCCGCATGCCGTTGCAGGCCGCCCCATTTCCTTACTCCCTGCACCAGCCCCCGACTGGGCGTCGAAAGCCAGCACAAAGAACTTCATCGATGTGCCCTTGACGGATTTTTAGCCCCGTCTTCAGAGAAGCAGATTTCGACTAGAATACTGCGCCACCTGCCCTTGATGCGAATTCAATTATAGCATAAACATTATACAGGTTACAAACGCGAAAATAGTCAAATTTAAACCTTTTTGAGCTACCAATCCCTTAATGATAAGTAATTTTCACTGAATAGTCGTTATGCTCAATGAGTCCTATTTATGAGAAAGTCAACCAACTTGATTAAAAACTCGTTGTTCTCCAAATCAAGCAAAAGGTTTTTTGCTTCCTGCGCCAAACCTCCTAAAATGTCTTTCGATTGCTTTAATCCATATACATTGATAAAGGTGTTTTTCTTATTCTTAATATCGCTTCCCACGGGCTTACCAATGGCTTTTTCATCGCCTTCCACATCCAATATATCATCCGTAATTTGAAATATTAATCCTATTTTTTCGCCGAAATGTTCCATTCTTTCAAGTTCCCTTTCATCGGCACCTGCAAGCCTTGCACCTGCCCAAAGACTAACTTTTATTAACTCCGCCGTCTTTTTATCATCCATAAAATAAAGTAGTTTTTCATCGATGACCTTTCCTTCATTTAAAATATCAACTACCTGCCCCGAGACCATTCCTAATGGCCCACTTGCTTTGGAAATTCTTTCAATTACATCAAGAACCGCATTTGCATCAATACCTTTAATTTCTCTATTCTTTGAAATTACTAAAAAAGCATGGGTAAGTAAAGCATCTCCCGCTAACAATGCGATAGCCTCGCCGAAAATTTTATGACAGGTAGGTTTACCTCTTCTTAAATCATCATCATCCATACAGGGTAAATCGTCATGTATTAACGAGTAGGTATGTATCATTTCTATACCGCAAGCCGTAGGAAGTACCATTTCCTTTGAAAGCCCAAAAATCTCCGCCGCTTTCATTACGAGGATGGGTCTTATTCTTTTTCCGCCTGCAAAAATGCTGTATCTCATTGCTTTAAAAATTTCCGAAGGATATAAATTTTCATCGGGAAGGTATTCATTCAAAGCTTTATCCACCAGTATTTTACATGCCTGCATTTCTCTAATTAGCTCTTCCAACTTTCTGCACTTCCTTCTTCAAAGTCTGTCAATTTTATCTCCCCATTAATTTCCTTTGTTAAAATCTGTATCTTTCCCTCAGCTTCATCCAGTATTTTCATACATATTTTTGTAAGCCTTATCCCTTCTTCAAATAGGGTCAGTGATTCTTCTAAGGAAAGTGAACCTTCTTCTAACCTCTCGACTATTTTAGAAAGTTTGTCTATAGCTTCTTCGTATTTCATTCTATCACCCTTTTTTCTTTAGAAATTACCGTACATTTTATAAAACCATCCCACAGCATTACCTTTACATTTTGATCAATGAAAACATATTCGATAGATTTTATAATCTTATCGTTTTCATCCTGGCAAATGCTATATCCTCTACTTAGAACTGCAAGAGGATTTAAAGCATTTAACTTTTCAACAAGATAATTAAAAGCTATCTTCCTTTCATCGAGCATATTTTCTACACAATTTATCAAATTCTTTAAGACCTCATCTAAGTCCTGCCTTTTAGTATTCAAAATCACATTAAATTTTTTTTCCGTGCAGTGTCTTTTTAAATATTCCACTTCCTGTCTTTTAGTGCTTATTATGGCTTCTAAACGTTTAAACAATCTCTTTTTCATTATTTCCAAATTGCTCTTTAATTTATCCTTTTCGGGTATTACCATTTCTCCAGCTGCGGAAGGAGTTGGTGCTCTCATATCTGCAACAAAATCCGCAATGGTGAAATCCGTTTGATGACCTACCGCAGAAATAACAGGAATTTTCGAACCGGCTATTGCTCTCGCTACTTTTTCTTCATTAAAAGCCCATAATTCTTCTATTGATCCCCCGCCTCGACCAACTATTATTACATCTACATTTCCATAAATATTTAATAATTCTATTCCTTCAGATATTTCATCTTTTGCTTGCTCACCCTGAACCGAAACCGGTGCTATAGTAATGTTTACATTGGGAAATCTTCTTTTTATTACCGTCAAAAGGTCCCTTAGTGCTGCACCGTCAATAGATGTAACTATACCTATATTTTTTGGTAAGAATGGTAGACTTTTTTTCCTTGAATCATCAAATAGTCCTTCTTCCTGTAATTTTTCTTTCAATTTTTGAAACTGAAGAAATAATTCCCCTATCCCATCCTTTTCCAGTTTTTCCACATAAAGTTGATATTCACCGTTTTTTTCATAAACCGTTATATAACCCGTTGCAATAACTTTCAAACCGTTTTGAGGGAAAAAATCGAGGTTCATATTGCGACTTTTAAACATTACGCAGCGAATTTGAGCCTCTTCATCTTTCAGGGAAAAATAAAAATGCCCGGAATTATGGCACTTAAAATTGGAAATCTCCCCTCGTATAGAAATTCCTGTCAAGATTTCATCATTATCAAATAAATATTTAATATATCGTGTAACCTCACCTACCGAAAAAATTTCACCCTCCATAGAAACCCCCGGATTATAAAAAATTAAATATTTTCCTTTATTTTATCCAGATCTCTAACAATTGCACCAAGCACTCCATTAATAAACTTGGGAGATTTTAAATCCCCGTAAACCTTAGCCAATTCCACAGCTTCATTTATTGAAACACCTTCCGGTATTTCTTCTAAAAATAATATTTCATATATCGCCAACCTGAGCAGAGTTTTATCCGTAAGTAAAAGTCTTTCTAATTTCCAGTCAATGGTATACTTTTGAATAATGCCATCAATTAAATCTAAATTTTTTATAACTCCTTCAAAAACTCTTAAAATATATTCTTTATCCTTTTCTTCAATAGGCTTCTCCCAGGCTATGGAAAGAGATTCTTCAGGAGTATTTTCTCCGGATTCGTAAGCAAAAAGCATTTTGAAGATTATTTCCCGTGCGGATCTTCTGGTCAAAAAAATCCTGCCTCCTTTAATCTATTTATACGGTGGTAAAAATTTATTTATAAATTCTCTTATCGGAATGTTTTTATCAATGGCTTTACCTATAAAATATCCGACTGCACAACAAAATATTAAAAAAAGAGCTTTAAAAAAACCGAAGATTAAAATTAAAAGCCCCACGATGAATCCCAAAATCACTCCTGTTATTTTTCCTTTATGATATTCCCACAATTCATAAAAAAAATTCATTCTTTCACCCCTCGTGTTATGCTTTTTTAGCTGCTTTAAATACGTCCTTTATTACCACATTTACATTATTTACTTCCACTCCTGCTGCCGACTGCAGGGCTTCCTTAACAGTTTTTTGAATATCTGCGGACAGTTCGGGAATATTTGCCTCGGGAGTAACAGATAAATAAAGTTTTATGCCTACGCCGTTTTCTTTTTTGTTTATATGAATTTTTGTCTCTTTTACAGCATCGTATTTTTTCATTAAAATAGCTACCATGTCTTCAATAGCTTTAAAAGAAATGCTTACACCACCAATTTCAGACTTATTGATTTGCGCCAATTCAACCCTTTTTATTTTTAAGGAGAGATACAAAGTGTAAAGACTCAATAAAAATACTAAACCAAAGATTATGGCAAATTCTAAATTCCCGACCATTCCTGCAAAACTTGTCCATAAATTCAGCAAAGGAAAAGGAAGATCCAAAAAATACATAATTGCAGAAAATGAAATAATAACAATGATAAAAGAATAAAATCCCAGGAAAATTTTTTCTATCATTCTAATATAATCCCCTTTCAATGGAAATCAGCCCCTGAAGGGGCTTTAATTATTTGGTCTGCTCTTTTGGTGTCTGTTCAAAATTAATACCCTGAATATGTATATTTACCTCCGAAACGTTTAATCCCGTCATGTTTTCGACTGCTTTCTTGACATTTTCCTGAACCTTCCACGCAACCTCAGGAATCCTTACACCATAATTTACAATAAGGTAGACATCTATAACCGCATCTTTTTCATTAATTTGCACCTTGACTCCCTTTGAAAGATTTTTCCTTCCCAGAATTTCAGAAATACCTCCAGCTATTCCTCCGCTCATTCCGGCTACTCCTGAAACCTCGGAAGCTGCCAATCCGGCTATAACACTAACTACCTCGTCAGCTATCTTTACAGAGCCCTTTTCGTTGTCTATAACCATATTTTTTTACCTCCACAATGCAAATATTATCCAATTATCTTAAATTATAACAAAAATATCTATCGATTACAATTGAATACAATATTTTTTATTTTCTTTCTACGATGGTAATTTTATCTAAGGGAAGCCCCGTAATCCTGTTCACTATATCCGTAATTTGTGCAACTTCGTTGGGTTGTAGCCCCCCTGATTTTACAACAACATTAGCTGAATTTTCGGCTAAAATAACTACCGAATCCTCGAAGCCTTTAGCTTTTATTAAATTTTCCATCATCATTTCCTTTTCTATTTTCTGCGCAAGAGCTATTAAATCCTTTTGAGCTTTTTCCTTTGATTCTTTACTGGCATTGGGATTATTTATTATTTCTCTTAAATAATCCGCTTCCTGACTTCTCAATCTATCTCTCTCCAACCTGTAATCTATGAAGAAATTTTTCTCCAGCCCATTTTTACTTACCTGTTGCAGTGTATTTTTTTCACTTTTATTTTCCTTTATCAAAGAGAGTTTGGGATAATCACTTTTTAACATTAAATAAACCGAAAATATTAACAGTAAAACCAGCACTCCTACGATTATCCTTTTTCTTTCAAATAAAAAGGTCATTTTTACCCCTCCTTTAATTTTTTACATAAGGAAGAACATTAATTTTGTAAACGGGAATATTCAAAAGGGTAGATGCGGCTTTTGTTAATCTATCCACCGTTTCCGAACTTTCACCGCCCTCTGCAACAATTAATACCCCCTTTATTTCTGGAATAATTTTCTTTACAATAAATGCTTCGCTTTTATTGTCCTTATTGACCAGAACCACCTGTTTATTTACTTCCTTTTCAGTTACCGTCCTCATCCCCCCCTGGTTATCTTTTTCTTCCGTTATAGTCTCTCCTTCCACAGTATTAAAGGCAGGCTCGACCTCTTCCTGACTTCCAAAGGTTATCATTACCTTAACCCTTCCAACCCCCTCTACCCGGCTTAAAACTTCCTCCAATTTCCCTTCTAAATTTTTTTGATAGTCCGCAGGGACCATATTTTGAATATTTTCATTTTGTCCTGCAGTAAAATTAGTATCTTTTTTAAAAATAAAACCGCCAACAGTCATAAATAATATGCCTATAATAAAAAGGCTTAGAATTATTTTATTATTAAATACTAAGTTTATTATCTTTTCATCCTTCATATAATTTTTCATTAATACCCCTCCAACTTCACGTAAATTCTTTCTTTCGGTACATTGTAAATGCTGCTTAGTGTTTCAATTAAGTTGTTAATTTTATCATCATTTCCGCTAATCACATTTTTTGTTAACTCCACCGATACCTTTTTTACTTTATTTCCGGTCATTTCCCCCTTAGGCCTGATTTCCATATTAATAGCCGCAATTTCTCCAAAATCTTTATTCTGTTTTTCGTCAATTATTACCGATACCTTTTCCACTTCGTATCCGGTCATTCTTTCAATTTGATATTTGATAATATCTTCTATTTCTTTCCTGTAATTTTTTATTATATTTTTCCTTTGTACTTCATTGGCAGAAAATCGGTAAAGGGTTTCCGTTTCTCGTTTATCCATGTAGTTTTTAATACCAAAGTAAGTTTGATCAAAAATTCTGTCTTTGTCTAAAAAGGCAATTATCGGATTTAAAAGCGCCAATACAATTAACATTCCCACGACTACCTTTACATACCTTGAAAAGCTTCCGTTAGGAATTAAAAAATCGATAAATACGGAAAACATGACTATAATTATTATCTGCTTTACCCATGAAATCACTGATTCCATTATTTCACCTCATCATCGTGGCTGCATTGCCCGCCGATAGTATTACCGTTATGGCTATAAAAAACATAATAGAAACCGATGCGACGCAAATAATTACAAGGACTAAACTGTTTGCTATATCCTCTAAGCTTTTTACCAGGGATTTTTCTCCAAGAGGTTGAATTACGGCAGCTGCAATTCTGTAAATAAATATTATTGAAAAAATTTTTATTACGGGAAATGCTGTAATAACGATCACTGCAATAAGACCTACCAAACTCAATGCATTTTTTATGATCAACGAACAGCCTATTACCGCATCTACAGTATCTGCAAATACTCCGCCGACGATGGGAATCAAATTTTTTGATGCGAACTTCATCGTCCTGATGAAAATTCCGTCTACCGCAGAAGCTGCAGCCCCCGTCACTACAATAGTTCCTAAAAATACACAAAGGAATATACCTATAAGAAGTATCATTATTTGCTTCATCAAAGTAGCTAATTGGGAAACATGAAAACTATCCGAAATATTGTTTACTATATTTAATATCGCTATTAAAAGTACGATCGGAAGAATAATATCTTTTATCCATGTACTGGAAGCAGTAATTGCAGCAAAAATATATGGGTTTAAAACCGCATTGGATACCTTCCCGCCTACGGCTAAAAGGAGGGACATCATAACCGGAACAAGAGACTGAACAAAGGCAACCATTCGGTCGATTGCATTTTTCCCTGCCGAAATGGCTACGTAAAAGCTTTGTACCGCGATAATAATTAATACCATGTATACTACACTGTGCGCTAAATTACTTATATTATTATTTTCAAAATTTAATTCCATATTTTTTAAAACAGCAAAAACCACAGCCATTGCTATTAGTTTGGCAAGAAGGGCATAATTAGCTTTTATTTCCTTAAAAAAATATTCAAAAAGGCCTATAAAAAAGTTTTTGATATCAAATCTGTTCTTTCCCCTTATGAAATCCAGGATAAAATTTATATCAAAAGAAGGAACGTAACCCTCATACTCCTTTTCTATTTCCTGCAAAAAGGAATTTATTCTATTAAGTTCCATCTCTTTAAGTTGTTTTTCCACTTCATCAGTAATGTCAGCAAGACAAGCCTTAGAAAAAAAGATATTGAAGAAAATTATCAATACTGTAATTATCAATACATATAAATTTTTCTTCAAAGAAATCCTCCTCTTATGGAATTATCTTAAAAAGGGTCTGAACTACTGCAAAAATAATAGGAATTGAAAGATACATTATTATTGCTTTTGCTGCAAATTCGATTTTTGATGCAACGGAAGCAGAACCGTAATCTCTGCAAATCTGTGCACCGAACTCCGCAATATAGGTTATTCCAATAATTTTCAATATGGTTGTAAAATAAAAAGACTGAATATTAGATTTTGAAGCCAGTTCGCTTAATACCTCTATAACAGAATTTATTTTATTTAACACAATCAGGAAAATAACTATTCCCGCGACAATTGAAAGCTGGATAGCAATTTCTTGACGATCCTTATTTAAAAGTACAATAAAAATCGTGCAAACTATCCCAATTCCAACTATTTTAATAATTTCCATTTACATACCCCTTCGAAGTTATTTTAACTTTAATAATATATTTGAAACATCGTTCTTATATTAGAAAACAAACGGGTAAGCAGGGGTATAATCATCAATAGAACTAAAATAACACCTGCGAGTGTGGTAAATTGAGCCTGTTCTTCCCGCCCCGACCTTATTAAGACGCTGTTGATAATTGAAATCACAATTCCAATAGCTGCTATTTTAAATAAAATATTTACTTCCATTTACATCTCCTCCCGATTTATATTAGCAAAAGTACTATCAAAAGACCCGTCATTACCCCTAAGTATTTCCATACTCTTTCATTTTTCTCTTTTTCCTCGATGGCTTTGTTCTCCTGGGACCTAAGTTGAGAAAGGGTTAGCCTTAATTTGTTAATTTGATCCTCCCTGTCGGAAGTTCCTAAGTATTTTCCGAAAGCATCAAGTATTTCTATGTCTGTTTCGTTCAGGGATTTTGTCCTGGAAAAGGCCTTCAAAGCTTTTTCCCAGGCTTCAGCAGCAGTTAAACCATCCGTAGAGTTTATATACTCTTTTGTTTTAGAAAATAAAAAGGAAACATCCTTATCGCATCTTAAAGCAACATTGCGCAACGCTTCCGGCAGCGGGGAATTGGAATAATTTATTTCCGTTTCCAGCATTGAAAGAGCATTTTGTAACTGCCTTAGTAATTTAGGCCTTTCACTGTAATATTTTGCTACTATAAATCCTATGGAAGAAGAGGAAAAAAGAACTAAAAAACCCCCGATGATTTTAAACCACATTCAAATACCCCCCTTTAATCAAATTAATACTGTAAATTATTTCAAAATTTTCATCCAGCACTTTTTCCAGGGTTCCTGCTCCTTGCGAAAACCCCAGAATTATATATCTTTCAAAAATGCCCCGTTCAATAATTTCCTTTAAAATTGGCCTTTTTTTTACATCTTCCATATCCCTGCCATGAGCTGTAGTTATTAGTTTAACTCCTGAATTAATTGCTTCTTCTATAGCAGCTACGTCTTCAGCCCTACCTATTTCGTCAGTAGCAATAATTTCCGGCGACATTGATCTTAAAAGCATCATTATCCCTATGGCCTTGGGACATCCATCAAGAACATCCGTTCTTATTCCTACATCTTTTTGGGGTTTTCCTTCAAAGCAACTGGCAATTTCTGATCGTTCATCCACCAGGCCCACCTTAAAACCTTTCAGGTGTAGCTTTGGATTTCCATCACTAACCTGCCTTATAATGTCTCTTAACAATGTGGTTTTACCTGCCTTGGGCGGTGATAAGATCAAGGTATTTAATATTCGACCATCTTTATCTATGATAAAGGGTAAAACCTTATCAGCCACCCCTTTTAATTCCTTTGCAACGCGAATATTGAATCCTGTAATATGCTTTAGAGTTCTAATTTTTCCATTTTCCATTACAGCTTTACCCACCAATCCTATTCTGTGTCCTCCTTTTATCGTCAGGAAACCATTTTTCAGTTCTTCTTCCAATGCATAAATTGAATTCTGACTGATTATTGAAAGAAGTCTTAAGGCATCATCTTCAGTAATTTCATAAGCTATTGATGGATTCTTAGTCAAAGTACCCTGGGGTGTTACAAAATAATCGTTTCCGGTAAAAACAAGTGTAAGAGGTTTTCCTACTCTGATTCTTATTTCCTCAACCTTTTCAAGTAAATCTCCCTCGATTTGCTGGATAATACCCCGGATATTAGACGGCAACACCGGTAATATATCTTTCTCTATTACTTTTAAGAATTTTTCAATGTACAAACCTTGTCCCCCCTTTGTTATAAATTTATATTTAAATTAACCCTGTAATATGACTTTAATCTAATAAAAAAATAGACAAAAAAAAAGAGGGATATTCCCTCTTAATCTTCCTGTTCTTTACTATCTTCATCAAAATTCACATTTATTACCGTCTTGCAATTTGGGCATTCCGTGTTGTCGCTTTCTAAAAGGCTCCTATCGATATATATCGTCTCGCGGCAGTTAGGACATTCCAATTCCACAAGGTCGCTCTCATCTAAATCAATTTCTTCATAATCTTCATCATCTTCATCATCTTCATCGTCGTAATCATCCTCATCTAAATCTTCATCTTCATCTTCATCTTCATCTTCATCTTCATATAAATAATCCTCATCCTCTTCGTAATCATCATCGCCGTATACATCTTCTTCCAATCTGCCCAGATCTTCATCAAGGCTTTCTACATATTCCTGGGTTGCTTCGGAAAAAGCTTTTACTTCGTCAATTTCTTCAGCCATCGCATCAAGTAAATTAATAATCTCTAAAAGCAATCTCTTTTCTTTAGAATCCTCCAATCCCAGCCCGTCTGCAAGACCTTTCAAATAAGCTACCTTTGCTTTTAAATCACTCATAATTATCCTCCTTATAATTTATACTCGGCTCAAATACTCACCCGTCCTGGTGTCTATCCTTACTACATCACCTATTTCAACAAAAAGTGGTACCTGAACTACCGCTCCAGTTTCGAGAGTAGCCGGTTTTGATCCTCCCGTAGCAGTATCACCCCTGAAGCCGGGCTCAGTTTCCACAACCTTGAGGTCAACAAAAGTGGGTAGTTCAATACCTATGGCTTTGCCCTCATAAAAAACCACCATTACTTCCAAGTTTTCTTTTAAAAATTTCAATGCATCACCCAGCTGTTCCTTTGTCAGAGGTACCTGTTCATAAGTTTGAGTATCCATAAAATAGTATGTACCATCAGTCTCATATAAATACTGCATATTTTTTCTTTCCAGTATAGCCCTGTTTAATTTTTCTCCTGCCCGGAAGTTCCTTTCAAAGACCTGACCGGTTTTAACATTTTTAATCTTTGTCCTTACAAAGGCAGCACCCTTTCCTGGTTTAACATGCTGGAATTCAACCACTACATATACCTCTCCATCAATTTCTACAGTTACACCGGGTCTTAAATCATTTGTAGAAATCATATAAGATACCTCCATTCTTAGTATTTTCAGTAAAAGAATTTAACATTATAAGATTATCAAATCCTTGCTGGATTTTGTCAAGTTCTTTATACCCTGTTCGGTAATTACTACCAAATCTTCGATTCGAACACCACCGAAATTTTCTATGTATATTCCCGGTTCCACTGTAACTACCATCCCCGGCTTTAATTCCTCCTCGCCCAATTTTGAGAGCCTTGGTTCCTCATGAATCTCTAAACCAACACCGTGACCCAATCCGTGTCCAAAATTGGGGCCAAAACCATTATTTTCAATTATGTCCCTTGCTACCCTATCGGCATCTTTTCCTAAAATTCCTGCTTTTATGTACTCCAGAGCTTTTTCCTGAGCCTCCCTGACGATCCGGTATATTTTTACCTGTTCTTCACCGGGTTTTCCCAAAAATACCGTCCTGGTCATATCGGAACAGTAATGATTATATTTTGCTCCAAAATCCAGGGTTATAAAATCTCCGTATTTTAATTTTCTTTCCGTTGGTTCACCATGAGGAAGGGATGCTCTTTCACCGGTAGCTACAATTGTCGGAAAGGATAAACCTTGTGCCCCATTCTTTTTAATAAAAAACTCCAATTCTAAGGAAATCTCTTTTTCCGAAACTCCGGGTTTTATGTAATCCAAAATATGAATAAATGCCATATCCGCAATTCGCTGAGCCGTTTTTATATTTTCTATTTCTTCCTCTTCCTTGATCATCCTTATTTTTTCTACGAGACCGCCGATTCTTCCTATTTCTATCCCTTCCAAATTTTGCTTTAATTCTTCATAAGTTTTTAAAGTCACTACATTTTCTTCTATGCCGGTATTTAAAATATTATTTTCCTTTAATACCTGAGCAAGAAGGCTAAAAGAAGAAACCCCGGGTTTGTATTCTATTATCTCGCAATGGAGGCTTTCCTTTTTGGCCTGTTCCACATATCTAAAATCTGTAAATATGTACATCTTAGTTTCGGTAACCAGCAAAAAGCCTTCTCCGGTATAGTTGCAAAGATAAAAAATGTTTTCCGGCTTAAAAATAACAGCGGAGAATAAATTTTTTTCCTTTAGTGCATTTTTAAGTTTCTCAATCCTTAAACTTACCAAATTCACCCTCCTTTCCCTTTAATAAACTGCTCAACTTAATATTACCATATTTGTTTTACAATTTACAGGATTATCAATTTAGAAATAGCAGTATTTTACCTTTAATTCTGCACTGCCCGCATTGCTGTCATTTAAATTAATATTTAAGTTATCTATAAAGATTAACCTTTTTTGTTTTTCTAAATCCGAAAGAAAAGAGTATAAACCTTCCTTGCTACCTTCTAACTGTATAGAAAAAAAGGCATATTTTTCTCCACTTTCTCCTTTATTTTCACCCTCAGGTTTAATCATTAGTATTTTAACTTTATTTTTAGTAGCTAAAAAATCTATATTTACCAGAACATCTTCGGTGTTACTGCTATCGGGAAGCACACTTTTCAATTCTTCTCTTTTCCTTTTATACTCTTCTAAATTCTTTTTCTCCCTAACCAGCTCATTATAATAATCCAGCGTTTTTTTATATTCTTCCCTTAAAGCGATTAATTTTTCCTGTTTTTGTTTGTAGCCATCAAGCCAGGGGATAAAAACATTCGTAAAAAAATAAAAAATAACCACTATCAAAAGTAAAAAAAGCAATTTTTTTTCCCTCTGGCTTAGTTTATTATTAATTTTTAATGAAAATAGTTTTCCTTTCATTCCTTTTCCCCCGGTCCATAAAATACTCAAAAACTCAGGGTAATTTCAAAGTAAAATATATTTTTTGAGGAATCGAAACGAACGTGATTTAAATTCACTTCTTTTAAGTTTTCAATATCCCTTAAACTTCTTAAAAAATTTGAACAGGAAGACAAGGAGGAACAATAGCCAGCGATCGAAATAGAAGTACGGTCTTTCAAATTTATTGATGTTAAATTTATATCCGCAGATTCTTTACTTTCAATTTTACTTATAAGGTCAAAAAAGTATATCTTACCTTTAATCAAAGAATTGTATAATTCCTGTCTTTTCTTAAGATCTTTTAATTCCTTTTCAAAATCCTTTTCCTCTCCTATCTGGTTATTTATCTGTGATATCTTGTTCTGATAAAAAGCTATTTCTCTCTCTAATTTGTAATTAAAGGCAAAAAAAATGCCTAAATAATAAATGACAAGCGTAAATATTATTATTATAACGAAAGAAGATACTACTAATCTTTTTTTATTTTTTCTCTTCAAGAGTATTTCCTGCGGTATTAAATTCAATCTGCTCATCCTATCCCCTCATCGCAAATCCTAATGCATTGCAAAAATCTGCAAGGTCAAAAAGGGTTTCATTTTTTAAGACTTTTATTTTTAAATCCTGGAGGTTTAGTTCTCTTGCAAAAAGGATTTCTAAGTTTAAATTTTCAAAAATCATTCCCCCAATGTGCGATAACTTGCTTCCCCCTCCCATAAGTACCACCTTATCTATACGTTTGCCTTTTTTCTGAATAGAATAATAATCGATAAATCTTGAAATCTCCTGAATGAACTCCAAGGCTTTTATTTTTTCAGAAGAAACAGAATAACTAAAGGTTTTGCTGAAAAACAACATGCCGTTTTCCAAAATTGTGGCCTCAGTATGGTGCTGTCCTAAATCCAGCAAAATTACCACTTCATCCTTAAACCTTTCCTTAAAAACCCTGCTTACTGCCAAAGGGTAAACATCTACCGCTTCTACATAAAAACCCGCTTTTTCAAAGGACTCGATATATTCTTTTATTACCGAAGTGGGGGCTGCAGCTAAGAGTAACTGTACACTTTGTTCGTTTTCAGAAATTATCTCGTAATCAAAAGTATAGTCATCCTTTATAACCATTGTAAAATCCTGAGATTCCCAGTAAACCGCTTCCTTCAGCTCCTTGGGCTTCATTTTGGGGAGGGAAATATTCCTGTATATAATATGTTTTGATGGAAGGCCAAAAATTACACTTTTTTTCCCTAATTTAGATCGAATATCCTTCAAAAGCGGGATTATCTCCTCATTCTCTTTTTTTTCCAGCTTAATAAATTTCTTTATATAAATTCCATTTTTTGTTTTATAAGCTTCAACTGCTTTAATATAAAAACTACCCAGGTCTATACCAATCCTTGATTTATAAAACGCCATGTTTACACCTCATCAGTGATGCGGATTTTTTGACACTATTTCTATCGCTTTTACGATTTCTACCAGGGCATCTGCCCTGAATTGCTGGCTTAATAATTGGATTTTGGTAAAAACCTCCCCTTCTTCCGTAACGGTGTATTTGGGAGGCAGATGGTTTAATGCTATTGCCATGATATCCAGCCTGCACCTTTCGCAGTTACAAAAATCCTTCTTTTCCGTTAAAATTTCATCCAATATCTGAATGACCACATCTTCCATAAAATTTTTTAATTTTAAAGTTTTCATCCCCTCATCCTCTCTTTAAATCATCATGTTATTAATCCAATAATAACGATAAAGGGATAATTTGGGAATAAAAAACATATTCTGTTTCATTGTATTTCAATTTTAAAGCAATTTTTACCTTACTCAGATTCCTATCCTCCCAGGAAAAAAATAAATCTTCCACTTGTGCAACAGGATTAGATGTTCCGTTGCTTTCTCTTAATACCGTCTTACTGGCACTATTAAAATAATAATATACAGTCTCTCTTTGCCCCTGGGAATTTATATATGCGATCTCTATTTTTTTATAATTACCGCTTCCCGAATACGTTTCATCCAGTAAATTTAACTCTTTTGCATATTTAATATCTTCCTCAATTCTTGTTAAAACAGTCCTGGCATTTAAAAAGATATCGCTTTTTTTTAATATTACTCCGTAGGTTGATAAGGTTCCTCTGTAGGCCCCTAAAGCAGCTGATATAATCAGTCCCATTATGGCAACGGTTAATATAACCTCTATCAGGGTAAAACCCTTTTCATGCCTTTTAATTTTAATCAAACCTTCCTTTAAAAGTCGCAATTGTAACCGCCCCGCCTTTTCCGTTTTTCCTCTCAACAGTTACGACCAGCTGAAGCAAGTAGTTATTTTTTAAAATAATTTTTGTTTTTCTGTTGAATAAAAGACCATTATATTCGATATCCTTTTCTTCCTCTTCGTAATAATTTTCATTAGCGGGAATTTTTGCGTAAAGTTCTCCGAAACTTTTTGCAAGCATTTCTTCCATTTTTTGCTTTGCAAAAAAAGTCAAAACGGTTTTATCCACGCTTACGCTTTCAGTAAGTAAATTATCGTTTAACAGCATATAGCCCGGTACAAAAATCAAAGCTAAGAGGGCAACAGCTAAAACAACTTCCACCAGGGTATACCCTTTCATAATAAAACCCCATTATACAAAAAATTTAATAAACCGGAGGAGAATTGCCTATTCTTACCCTTGCAGTTACGGGAGTTATTATAACATAAAAGGTCTTATATTTACCGGCAATTGCAACGGTTCCTCCCTGGGAAGGCACTCCTGAAGGGTAAAACTCTAAAGTATTACCCGGAAAATTGGTATATGAAAATTTTACTCCGGGAGGTAAAACGAATTTGCTCCCCTGAATAGAAACTAATATTTGATAATTGTCCTTAGAATGCAAATCAAAAATTAATCTTACCGTAACCCCTTCCGACAAAGCCTTCTCTCTTGCCAAAGCAATATGCCTTGCCACCTGCTCGCTGGCAAGATTTAGCTTAAAATTTTCTAAGGTATACTCAAATTTGGGCAGGGCAAGGGTTGTAATTATGCCAAAAATAGTAATAATAATAAGCAATTCAATTAATGTAAAACCTGAATTTTTATTCATTTAAACCTCTTTCCAAAATTTCTTAAAAAAGGTGAAAATAATAGTTTAGTAATTCTTCCCCGAAAAGTATCGAAAATATAGCGCCTAAACTCAAAAAAGGCCCAAATGGGATGGGATCTTTTAAATTTTTTCTTTTGATGAGAATTAATATTATCCCGATAAAGGCCCCTATCACAAAAGAAGTTAAAATTGACAGCAGTATTAAGCTTTTCCCGGTAAAAAGACCTATCAAAAAGGCGAGTTTCACATCCCCGCCCCCCATTCCTCCCTGAGAAAGCAGGAAAATCACTGCCATAAAGGTAAATCCTATTAATCCGCCCAAAAGCGAAGTATAAAAATTTTTCTCGATAAAAATAAAAATAATACCGCAAATTAACCCGAATATAATAATTTCGTCGGGCAAAATGAAATACTCCAGATCTATAAAGGTTAAAGATAAAAGTACACTTACGAAAAGGGCGAATTTTAAAAAACTTAAATTATAACCGAACTTAAAAAATAAAAGACCAAAAAGGATTCCGGTTAAGAGCTCTATAAAAAAATACCTTATGGGAATCCTTTCACCGCAATTTCTGCACCGTCCCTTTTGTAAAAGAAAGCTTACAATGGGTATAAGCTCAAAAACCCCAAGCCGTTTTTTGCAAAAAGGACAGTGAGAGGAGGGATATACAATGGACATCTTCTGAGGAACCCTGTGGACTACAACGTTTATAAAACTTCCGATTACTGCACCCAGGATAAAGGAAAAAAGCATTATACCCCTCCGAAACAATTATTATTATAATATTTGAATTAAATAAATTATTTAAGAATTCAATAATTATTTAAAAAGAAGTTTGTTGGGATTAGATTTTGTTAGGATTTTGGAACTATTCTATGATTTGTAGAATCATATTGATAATATTTTTTTAAATTTGCTATTCCATTACTATCGATTGAAATATAATTTTTAAATTCTGAATCAGCCAATAAAGTATCTATATCTGTAGCATCAGGATAATTATTTTTCTCCACATAATACCTTTCTAAAGCATTATTAATTTGAGCAGCATTAAGATCTGCAGTTTTTCTTTCAGCATCTCCAGTAATATTCTTAACCCTCGGTATTGCTATTGTTGCCAAAATACCAAGAACTGCGACAACTACAATCAATTCAATCAATGTAAACCCTTTTTTCTCTTTTAACATTTTTCTAATTCTCATTAACATGCCCCCTTGCACCCCCTTTCTTTCTATATTGAAATTTTAAATAAAAATTTTTTGACTTAATAAAAATTATATATTGTAAATATGGGCATGACTACCGCTACTACTATAAAACCTACAACTAATGCTAAAGAAACTATCATCACGGGTTCTATCAAGCTCATCAGTCTTTCCCTTTCAAATTCCATTTCGTTTTCGAAAAATCCCGCGGTTTTTGTAAGCATATCTTCCAGAGCTCCTGCTTCCTCTCCTACTCCTATCATTTTTATAAGCATCACCGGTAGTTCACTATTTTCAAGGGCTTCATATAAACTTTTTCCCTTTCTTAAATCTTCTCTTGCCTTTTCCAGATCCTTTTTGAACACCCTGTTTTGTATTACCCTTTCCGCAACCTCTAAGGATTTTAAAATGGGTATACCGCTGGCAATAAGTATCGCAAGGGTATTGGCAAAGTTTGCTGTTATCCCTTTTTTTATATACCTGCCTATTATAGGTATGTTAAGCTTATAGTAGTCCAATTTTAATGCTATCTGGGGATTTTCCATTAATTTGTAATATGTAACAATTAATAATATTGTTGTTAGTAACATTATTAACAAGATAATATTAAATTTCTGACTTATCATCAATAGCAACTTTGTGGTAAAGGGAAGTTCTGCCTTTGCTTCCGAAAATAGGTTGATAAAAGTAGGAATTACGCTGTTCATTAAAAATACAACTACCAAAAAAGCTACGATACTTAGCACAATTGGATAGGTTAAGGAATTTTTTACTTTTTCCGTCTGCTTTGAAAGGTTTTCAAAGTAAACGGAAATTTTTTTCAAGACATCATCCAGCCTACCGCTTACCTCTCCTGCTTCCACCATGTTTACGAGAATTTCCGGAAAGATATTGCTTTGATTTTTAAAGGCTTCCGCTAAGGTCAAGCCTCTTTTTAGATCGTACACCATCTTTTCTAAGGTCTTTTTGAAAACCGGGTTTGCAGTTTGTTGAGAAATAATATTTAAGCAATCAATTAACGGAATTCCCGCTTCCAGCATAATGGCAAACTGCCGGCAAAATACCGCAAAATCTTTAAAACCAATACGGGATGTGAATAGCCTCAGAGTATCCATCAGGCTTTTATTTTTTCTTTTTTCAATCCTAACGGGAATATATCCCTTTTTTTTGAGCATTTCTGCTACTTCGCTTTTTTCGCTGCATTCAAAAAAACCTTCAATTATTTCTCCCTGAGGACTTATTCCCTTGTAGTAAAAATTTAACATGTAATTCACCTACTGTATGAAGCTTAACTCGGCAATATGTTTATCGTGAACCTCTTTTGATATTAATCCCCTTTGAAACAGGTTTTGAATAGCTTGTTCCATTGTTTGCATACCGAATCTTGCTCCAGTCTGAATTGCCGAAAATAATTGATGCGTTTTGCCTTCTCTTATTAGATTCTTTACCGCAGGGGTTGCAATTAAAATCTCAAAAGCCGCAACCCTGCCTTCTCCATCCTCCTTAGGTAAAAGCTTTTGGGCCACCACGCAGAGCAAAATATCTGAAAGCTGGACCCTGATCTGATTTTGCTGATGGGGTGGAAATATGTCTATAATCCTTTCTATTGCACCCGCAGCGCTGGAAGTATGTAAAGTGGACATGACAAGGTGCCCGGTTTCTGCAGCGGTAATAGCAGCAGCCATGGTATTCAAATCCCGCATTTCTCCTATCATTATAACATCGGGATCTTCCCTTAAGGCTGAAACCAGAGCCCTATCAAAGGATCGGGTGTCTTCTCCTAATTCCCTCTGATGAATTATGCTTTTGTTATGCCGGTGGAGGTACTCTATCGGATCCTCAATGGTTATTATATGGCAATTTCTCTCTTTGTTTATATAATCTATCATAGCGGCAAGGGTAGTAGATTTGCCGGTGCCAGTAGGTCCCGTAACTATTATTAAACCTTTTTCCATTAAAGCAAAGTTTTTTAAAATAGAAGGAATTTCAAGTTCTTCAAAAGAGGGGATTTTGTCAGAAATTGTCCTAATGGCAAGGGCAGGAGTGCCTCTCTGCAGGTATAAATTTACCCTGAATCTCCCCAAACCGCTAACTGAATAGGCAAAATCTATTTCTCCGTTTTCTCTAAATTTATCAAATTTTTCTCTGGTCAATATAATCCTTGTTAACCCTTCCAAATCTTTCACGGAAAATTTTTCTTCATCTTCCATTATGGAAAGTTTTCCATCAATTCTTAAAACTGGAGGAAGATTCACCGAAATATGTATATCCGAGGCTCTTTTACTTAAAGCTTTTTCTAATATCTTCAAAAACCTTTTTTCTTCCATATTCAATCCTCTTCCGAATAAAGTACTTTTAATATTTCATCTAAAGTAGTTACCCCATTTTTAACCATTTCCAGTCCGACATCTTTCATTGACTTAAAACCAATCTTTTGGCTTTTTTCTGCGATGTCCCTGGTGGGGGCTTTTTTTGCGATTAATTCCCTTAATTCAGCGCTTATAGGTAGAATTTCCGCCAAAACCGTTCTACCTTTAAATCCAGTATTGCTGCAGAAGTTGCAACCCTTACTTTTATACAAAAAAAGTGCTTTCTCATCATCAAAAAATGCCTTTTCGTGGGGCAAGGGTTCGTATTTTTCCTTGCAGTAAGGGCAATTTTTCCGCACCAATCTTTGTGCAATAATTCCTACCAGGCATGAAGCAACAAGATAGGGTTCAAGCCCCATATCTAAAAGTCTTGTAATTGTTCCTATTGCATTATTGGTATGAAGGGTTGAAAACACTAAATGCCCTGTTAATGCTGCTCGAACCGCTATATCTGCGGTTTCTGCATCCCGTATTTCTCCTACCATAATAATATCCGGATCCTGCCTTAAAATCGAACGCAAACCGCTGGCAAATGAAAAACCCGTCTTCATATTTATTTGCACCTGATTTATACCGTTTAATATATATTCCACCGGGTCTTCTAAAGTAATAATGTTTTTTGTAGGGCTATTTATCTTGTTCAGCATGGAATAAAGGGTTGTGGTTTTTCCGCTCCCAGTAGGGCCGGTGACAAGGATCATTCCGTAAGGAATTTTTAGAATCCTCTCTATTATTTCGATTTGTTCGCCATTAAAGCCCAGTTCTTCAAGCCCCAAAAGGGAATGTTTTCTATTAAAAATACGCAAAACTATTTTTTCCCCGTGGACGGTTGGGAGGGTGGACACCCTCACATCAATGTTGTTGTTTTCTATCTGAAGTTCTAAATGCCCATCCTGAGGCAAACGGCGCTGGGTAATGTCCATACCCGCAAGGATCTTTATCCTCGTTAGAACCGAAGGAAGCAAATTTTTGGGCCATCTTATTACTTCATAAAGTTCACCATCTATCCTGAACCTAACCCGTATGTTTCTTTCCTGAGGTTCTATATGTATATCGCTGGCGTTTTCTTTTACTGCCTGATTAATAACGGTATTAATAAGCCTTATAACAGGTGCGGTCTCTTCTTCAGAGATATCAACAATGCCAATGCTTTCATCTTCAGTCGCTCCGATTTCGGTTTTTATTTCCTGAAGCACTTTTTGAATTACTTCTTTGGATGAGTAATAATTATCAATCGCTTTTTCTATTTCCGACTTTGTAGCCAGAACTATTTCCACATTTAAACCGGTAAGCATCTTTATATCATCTATTGCAATAATATTAAAAGGGTCATTCACAGCAAGGGTGAGGGTATTGTTTTCAACTTTTACGGGAAATACCGTGTATTTTCTTGCTATGGATTCCGGTAAAAGCTTTACTATTTCAGGTTCAATAAGGTATTTATGTAAATTAATTTTGGGAATCCCCAGCTGAAATTCCAAAATTTCCACCATTTCTTCTTCGCTTATATAACCTTGTTTTATCAAAATTTCTCCCAATCTTTCACCGGTTTTTTTCTGTATTTCCAGGGCTTTATTTAATTGTTCGGGGGTTATCAGTTTTCCTTCTAAAAGAATATCCCCAAGACGTTTCCTGTTTTTTGTCATTTTCGCACCTCAAAACCTTTTAAAGATTAATATTTTATTTCAACATATTATGAATAATTCCTTCATTTTTTGACGATTTATATCAATTTTTATCAGATTCTTTTTTCAAAACCCTTTTAAGAATCTTTGCTTCAATCCTCCTCATAAACCGGGTAAAGAAAAACTCCTTTTCCACCAATGGTCTAACAAGTATAGCAAAAAGTCCAAGCCGTTTGGCACCCAAAATATCGGTAAAAAGCTGGTCTCCTATTACCGCTGTCTCTTCCTTTTCAGTTCCAAGAATTTTCATACCTTTAATATATACCCTTTTTGCAGGTTTAAAGGCAATACCTTCGACCGCAGGTATTCCCAATTTTTCTGCGCATTCCTTAATTCTACTCGCCCTGTTGTTGGAGATAATGCAAAACTTGAAACCCATTTTTTTTGCATTTATAAGCCATTCGGTCATTTTTTCATCTATCTTTGTAGAATTCCAGGGAAGCAGGGTATTGTCAAGATCAATCAAGATTCCCTTAATATTTTTTTGTTTTAATAATTCTAAGTCCAGATCATAAACACTGTTTAAATAAATATCGGGCACAAGAAATTTTATCATATAAACTTTACCCTTTCTCAAAATACAATATATTTTATTATAGCATATATATATTTGCTTCGAAACTTTCATATCTATGTTCAAATTTTTATATCAAAAAAAGGAAGGGAAATTTTTCCCTTCCCAAATTTCTACTACCCGATCATAGACTTTATATCACTTTGTACATCAGAAATTCCTCCGATATTGAATTTCTCTACGAGAACTTTGGCCACTCCGGGGGATAAAAATGCAGGTAGTGTAGGCCCAAGGTGTATGTTTTTTACACCCAGGTAAAGCAAAGCCAGCAATACGGCTACCGCTTTTTGCTCGTACCATGCAATATTATAGACTATGGGAAGTTCATTAATATCGTTTAAACCAAAAACTTCCTTTAATTTCAGGGCTATTACCGCCAGGGAATAAGAATCGTTGCACTGTCCGGCATCCAGGACCCTTGGAATACCGTTTATATCGCCAAGATTCAATTTATTATACCTGTACTTGGCACAACCCGCTGTAAGTATTACCGTATCCTTTGGTAAGGCCTTTGCAAATTCAGTATAATATTCCCTGCTTTTCATTCTTCCGTCGCACCCTGCCATTACCACAAACTTTTTAATTGCCCCCGTTTTTACTGCCTCAATTACCTTGTCCGCCAATGCAAGCACCTGATTGTGAGCAAAACCACCGATAATTTCACCTTTTTCTATTTCTACCGGTGGCTGGCATTTTTTAGCATGATCTATTACCTGGCTGAAATCTTTTTTCCCATCCGGACCTGTTGGAATATATTTTACCCCTTCGAAACCTACTACATTTGTAGTATATAGCCTATCTTTATAACTTTCCTTCGGAGGTACTAAGCAGTTTGTTGTCATTATTATGGGCCCGTTAAAGCTTTCAAATTCTTTATCCTGCATCCACCATGCATTTCCGTAATTTCCAGCAAAATGAGGATATTTCTTAAAAGCTGGATAATAGTGGGCCGGTAGCATTTCTCCATGAGTATAAACATCAACCCCTGTTCCCTTTGTTTGTTCTAAAAGTTCCTCTAAATCCTTCAGGTCGTGGCCGGAGATTAATATTCCCGGATTATTCCTTACACCGATGTTAACTTTTGTTATTTCCGGATTGCCGTAGGTAGAAGTGTTTGCTTCGTCAAGAAGTGATAAGGTCTCTACCGCATATTTTCCGCATTCCATAGCAAGAGAAAAAAGTTCGTCAGCAAAAATATCTTTTCTTAGTGTTTGAGCTAAAGCCTTTTCGATGAATTTGAAAATCTCTTCGTTTTTATAACCCAAAACATATGCATGATAGGCATAAGCTGCTATTCCTTTAACTCCATAGGTTAGTAATTCTTTTAAAGACCTTATATCTTCGTTTTCTTCGGAAAGAATTCCTACCTTTTCCGCCTTCATAAGAAATTCCTCTTTTGTGCCTTTCCAGGTAGCTGCATCGGGTAATTCATTTTCATCTAATTTTACTTTCGATTTTATCTCTTCTCTGATTGATAATCCCTTTTCAATAGCTTTTACAAAGTACTCTTCATCAAAATTTACATTGGTCAAAGTTGAAAAGAGGCTCTCTATTATGAATTTTTCAACTTTTTCATTGGCAACTCCTTTTTCTCTTGCCTTTTGATTAACATAAGAGATTCCTTTTAATGTGTAAATAAGTAAGTCCTGCAATTTGGCTGTATCCTGCGATTTTCCACATACACCCCTTAATGTGCACCCTTGATTTTTTGCCGCTTCCTGGCACTGAAAGCAAAACATGGACATATTTCCCCTCCTCAAATTATTTAAATATAATCGCTTAATTTTTTATTTTTAATAAAAGCTAAAAAGTCATTATTCAATTTTCCAAGAATATCTTCAAAAATACAATCGTTAAAAAAGCATTTTTTATCGTATCCTAAAGGACAATCACTTTCTTTAATTGGGCCTTCTACAGCTTCGTAAATTTCGTACAAAGAAATTTCTTCGGGTTTCTTTGCAAGAATAAATCCACCTTTTGGTCCTCTTACGGAACGCAAAAGTCCGGATTTGGATAACCTTTGCATTACTTTTGCAAGATGTGCTTCGGATGCATTCAGTTTTTTCGACATAGACTTTACGTTTAGAAATTCTCCATCTTTCGTTGAAGCAATTAAAGCCATACTGTGAAAAGCAAGAGAAAGCATTTCCGACATTTTAAAGATATTGGTTATTTTCTTTCACCTCCTCTATTTAGGTATTTTAATACCTAAATTCCTTTTAGTCAATATCTTTTTTATAGTTTTTGAAATTATTTTAAAATAACGTTAAAATAATGTTGAAAAATAATGGAATTACTGATATATTAAATAAAAAAAATACAAAGGGAGGAAATTACAATGAAAAAATACATTTGCGATGTTTGCGGTTATGTATATGACCCTGAAAAAGGCGATCCGGAAAATGGAATAAAACCGGGAACATCTTTTGAAGACCTGCCCGAAGATTGGACTTGCCCTGTTTGCGGTGCAGGCAAAGATATGTTTAAAGAGGAGGCTTAACATTGAACGAAATATATAAAAAGGCCATTGAATTTGAGAGGAAAGGCTTTGAATTTTATAAAGAAATTGCTGAAAAGATGAATCAGCCCCTTGCTAAAAGACTTTTTGAATCCTTGGCAGAGCAGGAAAAGGAACATATCCGTTTTATTGAAGAGATTTATGAAAAAGGTAATTTTGAAATTGGACTAACAGAATTGAAGCAAATAAACAACATGGAAGAAGATATTAAAAAAGTGTATTTTGAAATGGATGAAGAAAAGCGAAAGGCACCCCTTGACCATATCGAAGGGTATAAACTTGCTATGGAGCTTGAAAAAAAGGGGTATGAAATGTATAAAGATTTTGCTAAAAATTCAATCGGAACAGAAAAAGAGTTTTTCGAAACTTTGATGGAACAAGAGAAACAACATTTCGAATCCTTAAACAATGTTTACAGGTACTTATCGGAATCGGAAATCTGGTATTCTGAAGAAGAAAGTAAGGTTTGGAACTGGATGAACATGTAAGGGGTGTTTTTGTATGAGAAAAATTCAGGAAGGTATTTACTGGGTAGGAGTGAACGACTGGCAACTCAGGGATTTTCACGGACTTACCGTTAACGGAGGGTCCTATAACTCCTATCTCGTGTTAAGTGATAAAAATATATTAATAGACACGGTTTACGAAAAATACGCAGAAGATTTTTTAAAAAATATAGAAGAAATAATACCCGCTCAAAATTTAGACTATATATTTTTACTTCACTCGGAAAACGATCATTCCTCTTCCCTGCCCCATATTTTAAATTACGCCGAGAAGGCAAAAATCCTCTGTACAAAAAAATGTGCCGGTTTTATAAAAAGGCTTTATAAAATACCTGAAGAAAAGATAAATATAATAAAAGATAATGATGTAATTAAATTAAAAGACTTTTCAATAAAAATTTATGAAACACCCATGGTGCACTGGCCGGATACCACTTTTGCCTTTATTCCAGAAAAAAATATCCTATTTTCTAC
The DNA here is from genome assembly GCF_049723235.1 of Thermovenabulum sp. Classification (NCBI taxonomy): domain Bacteria; kingdom Bacillati; phylum Bacillota; class Clostridia; order Thermosediminibacterales; family Thermosediminibacteraceae; genus Thermovenabulum; species Thermovenabulum sp. The sequence goes on from NZ_JBNARB010000006.1 coordinate 55,768, forward strand.
GGATTTTTTGGGAACTCAGATTCCCGCTGAACCTTTAATAATAGAAAATGTATCAAATATAATTGAAGAATCTAAGGATTATTATACCTTTTTAATGAGGGCTTACTGGGAACAAGCTGTAAAAGGAATAGATAAGGTGGTGGATTTATCCCCTGAAATTGTCGCTCCTTCTCACGGTCCAATATTAAAAGGTCATGCGGTTAAAGAAATGATATCCTACTATAAAAAATGGTCTTTAAATCCCGAAACCAAAAAGGTGGTTATAGCTTATGTAAGCATGTGGAAGGGAACAGAAAAAATTGCAAAGCTTCTAAGCGAAGGAATAAGCAGGGAGAATGTGGAAGTTAAAGTTATAGATTTAGCAAATTTCCCCTTTTCGGAAGCTATTTCCGAAACCCTGGAAGCCGGAGCTGTACTTTTGGGAAGCCCCACTTTTGTAAAAGGGTATCATCCTTTAATGAATGCTTTTCTTTCCTTTTTGGAAATGATAAAACCCGGTTGCAAGATGGGTATGGCTTTCGGTACTTACGGATGGGCCGGTATAGGTGTAAAAGCTTTAAACGAAAAAATGAAAGAAATTGGTGTAAAAATCCTCTGTGATCCCCTGTTAATAAATATGACTCCCGACGAAAACGAGGAAAAAGCTATTATTGAAAAAGGAAGAGAAATTGCTAAAATAATTAAAGAAAACTATTAACTTTAAAAGCTGCGACTTTTAATCGCAGCTTTTTTTATTCAGGAGTTCTTCGGATAATCTTTTTATTGCCTTTTTTTCTATTCTTGATACATAGGATCGGGAAATGCCCAGAATTTTTGCTACTTCTCTTTGGGTCCTTTCAATACCGTTGTTTAAACCAAAACGCAGTTCAAGAACTTTTTTTTCCCTTCCTTTTAAAGAATTTTTTATCTTATCAACAATTCTCTTTTGTTCCAATTTATTTGCAATTTCATCTAAAATTGCATCGGTATCACTTCCCAGAATATCCAAAAGCGATATTTCATTACCTTCCTTATCTACTCCTATGGGCTCCTGCAAAAAGAACTCATTTTTTAATTTTTTAGTTGACCGGAGATTCATCAATATTTCATTTTCTATACATCTTGCCGCATAGGTAGCCAACCTATTGGCCTTTTCTTTGTCGTAAGTGTCAATTGCCTTGATAAGGCCTATTGTTCCAATGGATATTAGATCTTCCAAATCCTCGGTTTTTGTGGAATATTTTTTTACCACATGGGCTACCAATCGCAAATTTCTTTCAATTAAAATATCTCTTGCTTCTTTAACTCCTTTTTTGGAAAGTTCTAAATACTTTTCTTCTTCTTCAGGAGTTAAAGGTTGAGGAAAGGCTTCACTGTCAGTTAAAAATCCTAAAAGTGTAAAAAGCTCTTTTAAAAGTAAAATACCAAGGGCACTTAGAATTGCTAAAATGTTCAGCATATAATACCTCCTCCCTCGGCGTTACTTTAGTATATGTTCTTATTTTGAAAAATGTGCAAGTCTAAGAATTTTTTTTTGTTAAAATATCAAAAACTAAATTAAAGAGGTGAGTTAATGGTGAAAGTATCTAAAATTTTAGAAGATAATCTTAAAGCGATTAAAGAAACTTTAGATTCCGAAGATATCATTTTGAGAGAAATCATATTAGATGAAACTTTCCCGAAATTGAAGGCTTTATTGCTTTATATAGATGGACTTGCCGATAAAAATTTAATTCAGGAACATATAATTAAATCCCTTAATCTTTTTTATAGGGAAAATGCTTCGAATGCTAATATTAATATTATAAAAAAGCGGTTTATCGAGACTTCGGTACTAACAGCAGGTGATTTAAAATCCGAAACCGATATTGAAAAGGTATTTGATTACGTCCTATCGGGAGAAACAGCTTTATTTTTTGATGGAATAGATGAAGCAATAATCATAAGCTCAAAAGGCTATGAAAAAAGAAGTGTAACTGAATCCACCGCGGAAGCTGTGATTTTAGGTCCAAAGGATAGTTTTACCGAAAATTACAGGACAAATATAGTCTTAATCAGGAGAAGATTAAAGGACACAAACTTAAAAATAAAAACAATAAAACTTGGCAGGCATACCAAAACCGATGTGGGGATTTTATATCTTCAAGGAATAGCAAATCCAAGACTTATAAAAGAGGTGCAAAATAGAATAAATAAAATCGATATTGACGGTATTATCGAAATCGGGTACATCGAACAATTAATCGAAGATAATTGGCTTTCGCCCTTTCCCCAATTCAGGAGAACCGAACGACCCGATGTGGTAGCCGGTTCGCTTTTGGAGGGTAATTTTGCTATAATTTGCGATAATACCCCCTATGCACTAATTGGTCCTACCACTTTTACAAGCCTCTTTCAATCGGCAGAAGATTACTACCAGAAATGGTATCTGGCTTCAATCATAAGGTTTTTGCGCGTTTTAGCGTTATTCATGGCTACACTGGCACCAGCATTATACGTGGCTTTGACATCGTATAACCCCGAGATGATTCCCACCGACCTTTTATATTCTATTGCGGCAACAAGGGAAGGAGTGCCCTTTAGCTCTCCCATAGAAGCGCTACTTATGATCCTTATATTGGAAATTTTAAGGGAAGCAGGAGTAAGACTCCCGGGTCCCATTGGAAAAACCATAGGAATAGTCGGTGGTCTTGTTATCGGTGAAGCAGCGGTAAAGGCAGGAATAGTAAGCCCCATAATGGTAATAGTAATAGCATTAAACGCCATTTCTTCCTTTGCCATTCCAGGTTACAGCATTGCCATAGCCTTCAGGATACTTACTTTCATATTTTTGCTTTTTGCTTCCGTTGCCGGGTTATTCGGAATTATATTGGGTTTTCTCTGGTTAAACTGTCACCTGGTAACCCTTAAAAGCTTCGGCGTGGTATATTTTTATCCTTTTGTGAATTTGGACCCGGAAAAACTTCAGGATGTAATAATAAGAGCCCCTCTTTCATTCATGAAAGAGAGGCCCGAATATTTAATGCCATTGGATTCAAAAAGGATAAAGTGATGGTGATAAAATGCAGGTTTTCGATAACGATAAAATCACCACAAAACAATGCATTTATCTTCTTATTAATGCAGCAATAGGCGTGGGAATTTTAATGCTGCCAAATACCATTGCCCGTGAAGGGAATCAAAACGGCTGGATTTTTCTTTTAACGGGCGGTATTATAAACTTTCTGGGTAGTCTGATTGTAGCTTTAATTGCAAAAAAATGCACTACCCGCCATGCTCTGGATGAATCCGAAAAAATCTTCGGAAAAATCCTTTCCTATCCCATTAAATTTTTTTATACCCTCTATTTTTTAATAATTACTGTTACGGTAATCCAGATAATTTTAGAAGCCTTAAAAATATTTCTTTTGTGCCGTACACCCAAGGAATTTGTTATTTTAAATTTAATATTGATTTCTGCTTACATAATCAGGTACGGCATAGAACCCCTTGCAAGAATATGTTTTTTCCTTACTCCCTACTGGTTTGTGCCGGCAATTTTCTTCTATCTTCTCGGTTTTTCTGATGCGGATTTTTCAAGGCTTCTTCCATTATTCACCATATCTTTTTCTAAGCTAATTTCGGGAACATATAAGTCATTATTCAGCCTCGTAGGGTTTGAAATGCTCTTACTTATCAGCCCAAATCTTAAAGATCCAAAGAAAACTATTAAAATAGTGGTGTTTTACAACCTGTTCATGGTATTGTTTTATCTTTTCGTAGTTATTATGGTTTTTTCCTCCCTGGGAGTTGAAGAAACAAAATTATTTGTTTGGCCGGGAATGGAAATGGCAAAAAGGCTAATCCTGCCGGGTGGTTTATTTGAAAGAGTAGATGCACTTGCTATTTCTCTCTGGATAATAACGGTATTTACCACCATCTCTTCCTATTATTTTGCTGCTTCCATGTGCTTAAAAAGTTTTTTGGGCTTGGAAGATTTAAGGGTTCCTGTCGAAATGCTTTTCCCATTTATTTTTATTCTCTCATTTATCCCTAAAAATATGGCTGAGGTGGAAAACTGGCTTTCTTTTTCCGATTTTTTAACAATCCCTGCCTGCTTTCTATTGCCCCTTTTATATTACACAATAATGAAAACCAAAAAATTGTAATTAATCTAATTTCTCTTGTATTTCTTCAAAAAGTTTATCAAGATTTTCCGATACCTTTAAATATTCCATCATTTTTCCCGATAAAGAAGCCTTGAATTTTTCGTCTTCAATGGAATTTAAATTTATTTTTACGTTTAGCCATGCCCCAAAAAGAGCGCTTTTTAACGATAATACACATACCCCAAGGTCAGTAATTACCGCCGGATTTACCAAAGAAACGGCAGGGGTAATAAGTTCTGAGGCTTCTTTTACCTTTTCCATCATTTTCAAAGGGGCGCTGGCCGCTTTCTTTAAAGCTTCCTGAATTGCTTCCTTTCTTTTCTTCTTTTCCTCCTCGGAATCTTTGGGCATCTTATAAGCCTTAGCAACTTCGTTAAAAGCCTCCGTGTCCTCATCCATCAATCGCCTGAAATCTTCCAGTAAGGATTGAGCTTTTTTTAAAAATTCCTTTATCGTTTCCTCCTGGGGTTTAAACTTTTCTTTTCCCAGGGTCAGATTGCAGGCCATAGAAAATAAAGACATTCCTACAGCACCCAGTAAAGCGGAAGCTGTTCCTCCACCCGGAGCAGGGCTTTTTGAAGAAAGTTCCTCAAGAAAATCCGAAATTTTATAATCCTGAAACTTCATACATTTACCTCCCAAACCAGCGCACCTTTTTTAACGACTTTATTTACAAGATTTGTCCCGTAATGATAACATATAAAATCCAGGTCGTCTGCTTCCCAAATAATTATGTCAGCGTTTTTTCCTTCCTCAATAGTACCTATTGTAGAAGCTCTATTTATAGCGGCTGCAGCGTTTAGAGTAACGGCAGTCAATACCTCCTCCGGAGTCAACTTATACTTTAAACAGGCAAGGTTCACTACTATTTGAAGCGATTCATTAGGTGATGAACCCGGATTAAAGTCAGTGGCAAGGGCTATCGGAACATTTTTTTCTTTAAAAATTTCAGCCTTTGCAAAATCCTCCCCCAGGTAAAAGGAGGTCCCCGGTAATAGCACGGCAATTACATTATTTTTTGCCATTTCTTCAATACCCTCTTCATCGGCATGAATTAAATGTTCAGCGGAAATTGCCCCTACCTTTGCAGCTAATTTTGCTCCACCCATAGGGGTAATCTCATCGGCATGGATTTTAGGTGTAAGCCCGCATTTTTTAGCTTCTCTTAAAATTTCTTCGGATTCTTTTAAGTCAAATACGCCCTCCTCGCAAAAGACATCGCAAAACTCGGCAAGCCCTTCTTCCTTTATCCTGGGCATCATTTCTTTTATTAATTTAATATACTCTTTCTTATCTTTGTACTCTTTTGGAACAGCATGGGCACCCATAAATGTTGGTACTATTTCCACGGGTTGAATTTGGTTTAATATTTTTATAGCCTGTAAGATTTTTAACTCATCTTCTACATTTAATCCGTAACCGCTTTTTGCTTCACAGGTGGTTGTACCATAGGAAAGCATAATTTTCAGGGATTTTTTCGCGTTTTCGACAAGCTCCTGAAGGGTAGCATTTCTCGTCTTTTCTACGGTATATAAAATGCCTCCGCCCATTTTTAAAATGTCCAGGTATTTATAACCTTTTAATTTTAAAGTAAGCTCTTTTTGTCTCCATCCTGCAAATATTAAGTGAGTATGCGGATCGACAAAACCCGGTGTCACAAGTTTCCCTTCCGCATCAATTTCCTTATAAGGAAAGTTTTCTCTTAAATAGTCTTTATTTGATTTTTTTGTTTCATCTCCAATATAAACTACCTTACCATCTTTTATTGCAACAAAAGCATTTTTTACTAAGGATATTTCTCCCTGCTGCAGTCCCCCTTTAGCTTTATTACCCTTTGGTGTAGCTAAAACTCCAATATTTCTCACTACAAGATTCATGGCATCCTCCTAAAAAATATTAAATTTATAATAAAGCGGGGCAATCCCCCGCTTTATTCACCAATTAAATAATTTTCAAGAACCTGCTTTTCATCATTGAAATTCTCCAGCCGCAAATAGTATTTTGCCGTTTCAATAAGGGCCTTCATCGGCGTAATCCCCACTATTTCACTTCCTATAATTTCTACTCCGTATCTTTTTGCTTCCATTTTTATCAGCTCAAACACCCTGTATATTGCCGTTTGCTCGTAATTGGTAAGATTCATGGAAACCTGGGCGATTTGCCTTTCTTCCAGCATTACTCCTATTGCTTTTACGTTTTTCAACCCTCCGCTGCTCTCTCTGATAACTTTGGCTATATTTTTGGCTATTTCTATATTTGAAGTGTTTAGATTTACATTGTATGCTATTAGAGGCATCCTGGCGCCTACAGCCACTACCCCAGCTGTAGGATGTATCTCGGGTTTTCCAAAATCCGGTACCCATGCCGGATCTTTAAGCTTTTGAGGCATCCCCTCAAATTCTCCCTTTCTAATTTCCGCGAGGTTTTTCCTCTCCGGCCTTGTTGCGGAAGCCTCATATAAAAATACTGGAACCGAAAGTTCTTCAGCTATCCTCCTGCCCAGTTCTTTCGAAAGGGCTACACATTCTTCCATCGTTACATTCTTTACGGGAACAAAAGGTATAACGTCCACGGCTCCCATTCTCGGATGTTCTCCCTTATGTTTTGTCATGTCAATCAATTCCACCGCTTTTTTTGCCGATAAGAAGGCCGCTTCCATTACCGCTTCCGGTTCCCCCATAAAGGTAAATACGCTCCTGTTGTGGCTTTGATCGGCAGAATAGTCCAAAAGCCTAACCTTCGGAACCTTTTTAATCTCTTCTGCTATTTTTTCGATTACTTCTTTTCTCCTTCCCTCGCTAAAATTCGGAATGCATTCAACTATTTTCGTCATTAAATTTTCCTCCTTAATTTTTTACTTCAACATTGGCATCTTAATCCCTTTTTCCTTTGCAGTCCTTATTGCAATATCGTATCCCGCATCGGCATGCCTCATCACACCCGTACCCGGGTCATTATTCAAAACCCGAGAGATTCTAAGGGCTGAATCTTCAGTGCCATCGGCTACTACCACTACGCCTGCATGAATGGAATAACCTATGCCTACCCCTCCACCGTGGTGAACGGAAACCCATGAAGCTCCGGAAGCCACGTTTAAAAGAGCATTAAGGATTGGCCAATCGGCTATAGCGTCGCTTCCGTCCTTCATAGCTTCGGTTTCCCTGTACGGTGAAGCAACAGAACCCGTATCGTGATGATCCCTTCCTATTACAACCGGTGCCTTTAATTCTCCATTTTTGACCATTTCATTAAAAGCAAGAGCGGCTTTAGCCCTTTCACCGTACCTTAACCAGCATATCCTTGCAGGCAATCCCTGAAAAGCTACCCTTTCCCTTGCCAGCTTCAACCATTTTTCTAAATGTTTATCTTCCGGGAATAACTCCAATACCTTTTCATCGGTCCTGTATATATCTTCGGGATCTCCGGAAAGGGCTGCCCAGCGGAAAGGCCCGCTGCCTTCGCAGAAAAGATCCCTTATAAACTCGGGAACGTACCCCAAAATTTCAAAAGCATCTGTAACTCCAGTATCATAAGCCTGTCTCCTCAAATTATTTCCGTATTCAAAAACTATAGCACCTCGTTTTTTCATCTCCAGCATTGCTCTAACGTGTACCGCCATACTCTCTTTAGCCTTTTGAATATATAACTTTGGATTTGTTTTCCTAAGTTCTAAGGCTTCTTCAAGGATCATGCCGGCAGGAACATAACCGTTTAACGGATCATGAGCAGAAGTTTGATCGGTTACCACATCGGGAATAATGCCTCTTTTAACCAGTTCCGGATGTACTTCTGCCGCATTCCCTACCAGGCCAATGGAAATCGCTCTTTTTTCTTCTTTTGCCTTTAATGCAATACTTAAAGCCTCATCCAAATTATCCACCATTATATCACAATACCTTGTTTTTATCCTCTTTTCAATTCTGTTTCTATCTACTTCCACTACAAGAGCTACACCGTCATTCATGGTTATGGCTAAGGGTTGTGCACCACCCATGCCACCCATACCTGCCGTTAATACTAATTTTCCTTTTAGCGAGCCTCCAAAATATTTGTTAGCACAGGCTGCAAAGGTTTCATAGGTGCCCTGAACGATACCCTGAGTTCCTATATAAATCCAGCTTCCGGCAGTCATTTGACCGTACATCGTAAGACCTTTTTTCTCAAGATCCCAAAAAGTTTCCCAGTTTGCCCAGGCAGGGACGAGCATGGCATTGGATATAAGCACTCTCGGTGCCATAGTGTGGGTTTTAAAAATTCCCACAGGTTTTCCCGACTGTATTAAGAGGGTTTCATCATTTTCAAGATTTTTAAGGGCATCCACTATTTTGTCAAAGCATTCCCAGTTTCTTGCAGCTTTTCCCGCACCACCGTAAACCACCAAATCTTCAGGTCTTTCGGCGACTTCAGGATCCAAATTATTCATAAGCATTCTAAGGGCTGCTTCCTGATGCCAGCCCTTGCAAGTAAGTTTATTGCCCCTGGGGGCACGTATCACTCTTTCCATTCTATTACCTCCCAAAATATTGAATAAAATAACGTTTTGCTAAATTCTAAAATTTAATATTATTTATTTTTTCACTTTTATAATTCTTTATTTATAAATTCATTTCCTCTAAAAAAAATTTATCTTTCTGGGATTTTTTTGCTTTCCTTAAATTTTTTCGGCGATACTCCCACTTCCTTTTTGAAAACTTTTCCAAAGTAATTAGGGTCTTGATAGCCTACACTTTTTCCCACTTCTTTCACACTCATATCTGTAGTAGACAAAAGATGAATAGCCTTCTCTATTCGAATTTTTGTCAGATAGTCTATAAAATTCAATCCAGTGAAGTTTTTAAATTCATGACTGAGATAAAAGGGGCTTAGATGAACATAATTGGACACTTCTTCTAATGTTATATTTTTTCTATAATTTTTTCTTATGTATTCCAGAGCTTTTTCGAAAGCCTGCAGGTTTACCCTTTTTCGAATATTAAAGATTTCATCTATAATATTCCCCACATAGTCCTTAACATGTCTTTCGAGCTCCAGGATATTGTCGCATTTTAGCACTCCTTCAAAACATTCATTACAAAATCCGGTAATTTTCTCCTTCTCCACTCCGGTTTCCAGTGCCAGTTTAAGTGTCAGCGATAAAATTTCTATTATTCTGCTTTTTATACTGAAAGGATTGTTCATTTTATTATTTTTTATCGCATTAAATAATTCATCTATAAGATTGAAGGTTCCTTCTTTATCACAGCTCAAAATTTTTACCGATAAATTTGATTCGATCTCTATTGTAAATACTCCAATTTCATCCCTCTGGGGGTAAATATCGGAAAAATGTATTATCTGGCTTTGCCCTAAATAAAATTTACTTTTAAGGGCTTCCATGGCTTCTTTTAGAGAAAGATGGAGATTGTCTAAATTTTTATACCTGGTCCCTATTCCTATGGATACAAAAACCCCTGTATTTTTTTCTATGCTATCTTTTATCTTTTCTGCTAATTTAATTGCCTGGATTTTCTCTTCTTCTTCAAAATAATTTAACTCAAAAACAGCGGCATACTTTTGTTCGTCCAATTCCACAAAGTAGCCGTTTTCACCTTTTATAATATTTTCCATTACCGTCATTAATTTTTTTCGTAAAGCCCTTTTCTGGGCTTCACTTTTATTCATCGTCTCCGTGTAATAATTGTCATGGTTTATTACCAGTACCGTATTTGGGATAATTTTTATATTCATCTTTTTTAAAAGGTACCATATCTCTTTTACGTTATCTAAACTGTTTAATAAAAGATCTTTTAAAAACCCTTTTCTGGCAAAGTCTAAAATTTTGTCGTCTTCCATAGGCGATTTCTCCTTCAAGATATAACTTTCGCCGTAAACAGGGTGCTTTTTACCATTTCTCTCGCTTTGTCATATCCGGCATCGGCGTATCTTATCACTCCCAGCTGCGCATCAGCCTGAAGGGCTCTTTCAAGCCTGAAATCAGCTTCCTTTGAGCCATCGGCAATAACGGTCATTCCCGAATGAACGGAATAGCCTATTCCTACTCCTCCGCCTTGAAACACCCCCACCAGCGTTGCTCCGCATCCGGCATTGAGCATCGCATTAAGTACCGGCCAATCTGCTATTGCATCGCTTCCATCCTTCATCTTTTCGGTTTCCCTGAAAGGTGAGGCCATAGATGCGGCATCCATATGATCCCTTGTAATTGCAACTGGAGCCTTGATTTCGCCCGATTTAACCATTTCATTTATCACTTTACCAAAAAGCGCCCTTTCGTAAAAATTCAGCCAGCACACCCGGGCAGGAAGACCGTGAAAGGAAAATCTCTTTTCTACAAAATCTATCCAATCTACAATTTTCCTATCGTTCTTGAATAATGTAAGCAGAACTTCGTCGGTTCTATATATATCCTCCGGGTCTCCTGAAAGAGCTACCCACCGGAAGGGACCTCGACCTTCAAAAAACAAAGGCCTTATATACTCAGAAGCAAAGTTTGGAATGATATTAAACGCATCTATCCCTGAAATTTTCCCCTGCTCTCTAATATTGTTCCCGTATTCGAACACCACTGAACCCTTATCTTTAAATTCCACCATCGCCTTTACATGTCTTTTAATAGTGTTCCTAAACATTTCTTCGTATTTTACTGGATCTGTTTCCCGCAGTGATGAAGCTTCCTCCGGGAGGATCCCGGAAGGAATATAACTTTTCCGGTCATGAGCAGGAGTTTGATCCGTCACCACATCGGGAATAAATCCCATTTCGAGGAGTTTTTCGTAAATATCGGCAGCATTGCCAAGTAAACCTATGGAAATCGGTTCCCCTCTTTCTTTATATTCCACCGCTATTTCAATAGCATCTTCCACCGAAAAAACCATGATATCGATGACGTTAGAAAGCAACCTTTTCTTAATTACATTTTTATCCACTTCCGCTATAATCGCAATCCCTTTTAATCCAGTTACAGCAAGGGGCTGTGCGCTACCCATTTCTCCAAGTCCAGAAGTAAGCACAATTTTTTTTCTTAGACTTCCGTTAAAATGTTTTAAAGCTACCTGCAAAAAGGTTTCCCAGGTACCCTGCAAAATCCCCTGTGTTCCAATAAAAGCCCAGGACCCGGCGGTAGATTGTCCGTAGGAGGTAAGCCCTTTTTTTTCTAATTCGTAAAAAGTCTCCCAGGTTGCCCATTTTGGGACAAGCAGTGCCCCTGCCATCAATACTCTTGGAGAAAGCTCGAAGGTTTTAAAAATACCTACTGGTTTACCCGACTGTACTAAAAGAGTTTCATCATTTTCCAAATTTTTTAAGGTTTTTATTATTGATTCAAGACATTCCCAATTTCTTGCAACCTTTCCTCTTCCCCCGTAAGCAATTAGATCCTTTGGCTTTTTTGCGATATCGGGATCAAGACAATTCAGGAGGAGCCTTAAAAGCCCCTCCTGCTGCCAGCTTTTGCACGATAGGTTTTTTCCTGTAGGTGATTTAATAACTGACATAGGAATCATCCTTTTTATTAGAGTAAAATCATCGCTATTATAGCAGCAAAAATAATTGAAAGTATGGTTCTTTCCAACCAGATAGTTAAAATTTCAGTAAGATTTAAAGGTATTTCTGTCGATAAAATACAAGGTATGGAAGCCGAGAAGAAAAGTATAGAAGATATGGACACAACCCCCACAACAAATTTTGTTATAAGAGGCGCCTCTACAGCAAGCATAGCCGGGAGGAACATTTCAGCAATTTCCACTGCACAGGCCTTTGCCGCCAAAAAAGGTTGCGGTAGTCTCAAAATTAATGTGAAAGGATAAAAAATCCATCCAATTACATCAAAAATGGGGGTATACATTGCAAGGATTAATCCCAGAAAACCAACCGACATAATTGTGGGTAAAATTGATGTGGCCATCTTGAAACCATCTTTTAAATTTTTTACTATATTTTCCAAAATATTTGGAGCCTCTGATGCGGATTTGAGAGCTTCTTCCCAGGCAATGGCTAAAAGGTTGCCACTTACCTCTTTTTCCGGATTGGGTGTCCCTACATATTCATCCTGTTTTTTCGATAATGGCCAAATCCTTGCAGTAATCGCAGTCACCAAAAAAGTTACAATAAAAGTAACCCAGAAAAATGTATTCCACATATCCATCAGCTTTAAAGTCTTTGCAACTATTATCATAAAGGTTGCCGAAACAGTAGAAAAGCCCGTAGCGATAATCGCCGCTTCTTTTATCGTATATTTTCCTTCTTTAAATACTTTATTGGTAATTAAAAGAGCAATGGAATAACTTCCTACAAAAGAAGCAACAGCATCAATAGCAGATCTGCCCGGTGTTTTAAACAATATCCTCATTACGGGACGTAAAAAGGTTCCTACAAACTCCATTAGGCCGTATCCTACCAAAAATGCTAAAAATACCGAACCGATAGGAACTATTAAGCCTACCGGAACAACCAGTTTGTTAAGCAAAAAAGGTCCTACATTGGGGTCCATCATCCATTTAGGTCCTGCTTTAAAATATACTATTAACGCAATTATAATTCCAGCTATTTTAAAAATTGAAAAAACAAAGTCTACTTTTGACTTTTTGTATGTTCCGTTTATCCAGGGCATGATCGCTCCTATAGTAGTTACAATTAAAGCGTAAATTAATGCAGGTTTTGCCAAGTTTTGCCTGATCCATGTCACAATGTGGTCAATAGGAATTGAAGAACTACCTTTTACATTAATTGGAATGAAGAACATAAAAAAGCCAATTGTACTGAAAATTAAAAACCTCAGGGCTGAACCGGATTTACTCATAAATTCCCTCCTTTTAATAATATTTTAAAATATATTTGTATTTTCTATATTTTATATTCAAAAACCTCTATTTTTTATTGCTATAAATTAGTATTATTTTGCTTTAGATAATTAGCATAAAAAATCTGCAGCGGATTATCGCTGCAGTTTTTAAAAATTTCTTATTTCGCTAATAATCTTTGAAAATAAAGGCGCTGCATTGAAAGGGCCAGAGCCACCTCTTTCGAGAAAGATTGAAACAACATATTCAGGTTCGTCATAGGGATAATATCCCACAAACCAGGCATGTGTAGTATTATCCCCCAATTCGGCGGTGCCGGTTTTACCTGCACTTTTGTTTTCTCCCGGTAAATTTGCTTTAACGGCACTTCCATACAGACATGCAGCCCTTAAAGCTTCCTTAATTTTATCAGCGTTTTCCTTCGAAATTACTCTATTCCCTCTATAATCTACGAAGCCATCGTCAAAAATGACCTCACCGTCCTTGTTTATTATTTTTTTTACCACATGAGGCTTTATTTCCTGCCCGTCATTTACTATTGTCAACATCATTTTAGCTACCTGGATAGGAGTTACTTGAATCTTTCCCTGTCCAATGGATATATTCCCCAAATCCTGATAGTAAATCGATTTAGGATCCGGTATATTACCCGGTTTTTCCTCGGGAATTTCATCAAGAATTTTTTCTCCTAAACCATATTTTTTAGCGTATTCGATTATTTTCTCCTTCCCCACTCTCTGTCCTAATTCTATAAAAGCAACGTTACAGGAATAGGCAAGGGCATCCCTTAAAGTGATTTGACCGTGTCCACCGTTTTTATAACTGGTACACTTAAAAATATTTCCCCCTACTTTTATAAAACCCGGGCAGTTAAAGACCTCATCCAGGTCCGAAACTTTTTCTTCTAAAGCAGCAGAAAGTACCACTAACTTAAACACAGAACCGGGAATATACGGCATTATTGCTCTATTTAATAATGGAGAATCGGGATCATTGAGAAAATTTTCCATAAATTTTTGTTTGAAGTTGGGGCGACTTGCCATTGCAAGTATTTCTCCTTTTTTTGCATCCATCACCACCACGGCACCTTTTTTAACTTCCATATCCATTATTTCTTCTATTTTCTTTTGAATTTTTTCATCTATTGTTAAATATACTCCCCAGTTGTTTTTATCATTTTCCCTTATCGACCCTTTTATGGGTTGACCTATGCCATCAAAAAAAATTTCTTCATTTTTTTTTGACTGGCTTAAAATAGCATCGTATTTTTTTTCTATACCGCTTTTTCCTGCTAAACCGATAAGATGTGTAGCTAAAGCTTCCTCTCCGTACCTCTCAATTTCATTATAAATTACTATCCCCGGGCTAATTTTTTCCAGTTTTTCTAAAATATTGATTTTTTGAGGTTCAGTAATTTTAATAAAAGGTTCTTTTAAATCATCAGCTTTTATAATATTTTTTTCTATTAATAAATTCTTTTCATCACCTTTTAGCCAACCAGGAGATATAAAAGCAACTTTTTTTCTTTCCGTATCCAGTAAAAGAACACCATTTCTTGAAAAAATTCCACCCCTTATAGATTTTAATTCGGGTCTCATCCACTGAGATGAAGCTTTCTCATACAGGTAAGGCCTTTCGACGATTTGTATAAAAAATAATCTTAACACCAGGATCAGCACTAACATCAGGAAGACTCTAAATAAAAAATAAAACCTACCCTTTTGCATAAATATCACCAAAAGGTAGGTTTTCCTTTAATTGTTAAAATTATTCAGCCGGCTTTCGTAATATATCATAGGGCTTAAGGGGAATCTCCGCTTCTACCTGGAACATTTGCTTTGGATGAGGCGCAATTAAGATTTCATTCCCTTCCATATCCCACATTCTATTTATAACAAAGCTAAAACTTTCTCTATCGGGACTTAATATTTCAACTTCATCACCTATTTTTACTGGATTTCTTTGCTCAATAATAGCTTTTTTAGTTTTTTCGTCGTAATCCTTTACCAATCCTACAAATTCATACTCATTTAGATAACTGCTTGTAGAATATATCTGGGCATTTACATCTGGTTTTCCAAAATAAAAACCATGAGTATATTCTCTGTGAGTAATTTTTAAAAGCTCTCTTCTCCACTCATCTTTAAAAACAAAACCATCAGGGTTTTTTACTGCAATATCTAATGCCTCCCTGTAAAGTTTTGTTATTTGAGCAACATAGTGAAGGCTTTTCATCCTGCCTTCTATTTTTAAACTGTCTATTTTAATATTCAAAATTTCGGGTATTTTATCAAGCATGCACAAATCCTTTGAATTGAAAATATAAGTGCCCCTTTCATCTTCAAACACCGGGAAATATTGGCCAGGCCTTTTTTCTTCAACCAAGTAGTATTTGTACCTGCACGGATGAGCGCATTCCCCGCGGTTAGCATCGCGAAAAGTAAGGTAATTGCTTAAAAGACATCTTCCCGAATAGGATATACACATGGACCCATGAACAAAAATTTCCAATTCCAGGGTTTCGGGTACTTTTTCCCTTATCTCTTTTATTTCTCGTAAGCTCAACTCCCTGGCAAGTATTATTCTATTTACACCCACATTATGCCAGAATAAACAGCTTTTCCAGTTAGTAGAATTAGCCTGGGTGCTAAGGTGAACTTTCATATCTGGAGCCAGTTCCTTTACAAGCATCAGGACTCCCGGGTCGGATAAGATAAAAGCATCTGCACCCATTTTTGCTATATTTTTTATGAAAGAAGGTAAGTTTTCTATATCTTCATTATGAGGAAAGATGTTTATAGCAACATATACTTTTTTACCTCTTTCATGGGCAAAATTTATTCCTTCCTCTAACTCTTCTAAAGTAAAATTATCCGCTTTAGCTCTAAGACTGAAATCCTTACCTCCCACATAAACCGCGTCGGCCCCATAATAAATTGCATATTTCAATTTTTCCAAATTTCCCGCAGGAGCTAAAAGTTCCGGAATTTTCATCTTTGTTTCCTCCAAATAGAAACTAATTCAAGTTTATTTTCACTTATTATTTTTCCCCTGTTTATTTTTTGCTTTTAAATGTTCTTGATAATTAGACGTAAAAGTGTGCGAACCATCACCGTTAGATACAAAATATAAATAATCGTTCTTTTCGGGTTTTAAAGCCGCAATAATCGCTTTATACCCCGGTGAAGAGATAGGTCCGGGAGGAAGTCCTTTGTAAAGATAAGTATTATACGGTGAATCCTTTTTCAAATCCTCTATTGTAAGTTTTTCCTTATGTTCATCCAAAATATATTCAATTGTGGCACAGGACTGCAAGGGAATATTTTTCGATAACCTGTTATGAAAAACAGCCGATATTACTGGTTTTTCCCTATCAATTTTTGCTTCTTCTTCAATTATAGAAGCTAAGGTAACTACTTCAAGAGTATTCATATTCAACTTTTCTTCCAGAATCTTTACCTCGGGAATTCCATAATACACTTCCTGAAATCTCTTTATAAGTTTTTCTATATAATATGTTGCGGGTCGGTTTTTTGGAAAAAAATAGGTATCGGGATATAAAAAACCTTCTACCGGGGCATTATCGGGAATTGGCTTTAAAAAATCAAATTTTTCTTTATAGTTTTTTGAAATCGCTTCCTTTAAAAATTCTTCTTTTTTCACCAGCCTTTTTTCTTCAAAAATACGTGCAATTTCGTTTATAGTTGATCCTTCCGGAATTGTAACCTTTTCTAAAAAGGTCTCTCCTTTAACCAATTTTAAAAGTATTACCTGTGATGTCATAGATGGGCTTAAAATATATTCTCCTGCTTTAATCCTGGTATCGTAACCTTTCCATTTTGCATACAAATAAAATACAAGGGAATTTTTTATCAAATTTTTTTCTTTTAATATTTCAGCAATTTGCTTGGCGTTCTGTCCTTCTTCGACTTCAAAGGCAACTTGAATCTTTTCATCGGATACGGGTTTTAAGTTATAGTTGATAAATAAATAGGAAACTGCAAATAAGAGCATGGTGAAAAAAAAGGTAATAATTACTATTTTCTTTTTTCTAAAAAGCAAACTATCTTTTATCCTTTCGATATAACCTCTCGTGTCCAAAACATTCCCTCACTTTTTAAAATACTTATTCAATACGGATCTTTTTATAAACCTGATTAAAGGAATACCCAGGAATATAACAGCAATCGCCTCTCCTGCTGCAATATATAATACCGTTATCCAGTAAGGCATATTGTATAAAAAAGAAAGATAATAGGATACTCCAAAAGCATTCAAAATTATCGGCCATATTGCTCCTAAATATTCATTCGGCATTTTACCGGTTAAATAAGCAGCAATTAAAGTAATCAAACTTCCTCCATATATATCCCATGGGCCAAGACCGCCCAAAATATTTGCTATCATACATCCGGCAAATAACCCTAACACCGAAGAAGAATCTAATAAAGGTAGCAAAGTTAATGCTTCTGAAACTCTAACCTGAATAGGACCGTAACTTATCGGTTTTAATAAGTAAGTCAGTGAAGCATAAACAGCTCCTATTACCGCTGCTCTAATTATAAATTCTATTTTTTTCACTTTGACTCCTCCTTGATCTTGGATAGTAATGATGTTATTAAAAGGGAATCTTTATTATCAAAGGTATTACAATCGGAACAAGCATAGTAATAACAAAACCGGAAATTAAAGATATAACTGTATAATCCAATCCCAGAACCTTTGAAATTAAAGGCAATGTGGTATCCATCGCCGTAGCACCGCAAACGCCAATAGGTGCAAGTTTGCTTATTTTTTTAAAATAGGGCAAGAATAAAAAAGCAGTAAGCTCCCTGAAAACATTAGCTAAAAATGCAACAGAACCCAGCTCTGGTCCTTTAATTTGCGATAATAATACCCCACTCATGCTATACCATCCGCAGCCAGCACCCACCGAAGCTGCTTCATTTACCCGCATTTTTATTAAAAATCCGCCGATAACTGCACCAAATATGCTTCCTATGCCTATAGCTACGGGTATCAATAAAATTTTTAAGCCTTTTTCCCTTATTTTGTAAATAACATCCCTTTTTTCCCCAAGGTCATAGCCTATGAGAAAAATAAGAATTAAAAGCAAAATGGTAATAAGTGTGTCTAAATGATTTACAAGAAAAATATTATTCTTAAAAACAATTCCGCTAATAATCCCCAATATTACCGCTGTCATTACCATCTGGCTCATATATTTTTTTCTCTACTCCTTTCAATATTAAAAGACTCCCTGCTATCGAAAATATACAGAGCATAGCCGCTTTAAAACCTATATGGCTTATGTTTTTCAAAACCCTTTCATCAACACCAAGTTTAAAGCCCATTAAAAATAAAAGCATAAAAAGACTTACATTTATCAATTTATCGATTTTTCTTTGCTCTATATAGTTTTTCCTGAAAAAGCCAAGAAAAATGCCCGTAACAAGGCTTAGAAATATGTATACCATTGATTTTTCCCCCTTTTTAAAGTTTATCTTATTAAACATTAACAGTCAATTATATATATTCTTTACAATTAGTAATCAGTTTAGTATAATATTAATCGGACGAAGGGGAGTAGCCATAAGGTAAAGTCACCATCACGGCACTTGTTGCCTGGCTTTATCGTCCTAATTCGGGATGGCAAGACCTTCGGCACAGCATTGTTACTGTGTCGAAGGTCTTTTTATTTCCCCAAAATTTAAATCTCTTTATATCCTTTAAAAACCAAGTAAGTTAAATGGGTTTTAAAAAGGAATAATAAATATTAAAGGAGGGATTTGTTTGCAGGAAAAAAGGTGGTATTCCATCCACCACGAAGAAGTTTCAAAAATTTTAGACACCCATATCGAGAAGGGGCTTTCCACCGATGAAGCAGAAAAAAGGTTAGAAAAATTCGGTTACAACGAACTAATCGGTAAAAAGGGACCCACTATCTTTGAAATGCTTCTTTCACAATTTAAGGATTTTTTAGTACTAATACTTATTGCAGCAAGTATCATTTCGGTTTTTATGGGTGAAATTACCGATTCAATTGTCATTATTTTAATTGTAGTTTTAAATGCAATTATTGGAGTAATTCAGGAGTACAAAGCCGGTAAAGCAATGGAAGCTCTGAAAAAAATGGCAGCACCCGAGGCAAGGGTGATAAGGGATGGATCTATAAAAACAGTACCTTCCAGAGAATTGGTCCCTGGAGATATTGTATTATTGGAAGCCGGAAATTATGTTCCTGCTGATCTAAGGTTAGTAGAAAGCTTAAACTTGAAAATTGATGAAGCCGCTCTGACCGGAGAATCCGTTCCTGTAGAAAAAAACGCCAATATCGTCTTTAACAAGGAAATCCCTTTGGGCGATAGAAAAAACACAGCTTTCATGGGTACCGTCGTTACTTATGGAAGGGGTAAAGGTGTTGTAGTATCTACGGGCATGCATACAGAAATCGGTATGATTGCAAAAATGTTAGAATCCTATGATGAGGAAGAAACTCCCCTTCAAAAAAAGCTTCAGGAATTGGGTAAGGTCCTGGGTATTGTGAGTCTTCTAATCTGCGGTTTTGTATTTTTAATCGGTGTATATAGAGGAATTCCTTTGCTGGAAATGTTTATGACTTCCGTAAGCCTTGCTGTTGCTGCTATTCCTGAAGGATTGCCGGCCATAGTTACCATAGTGCTGGCCCTTGGAATGCAAAGAATGGTTAAGAGGAATGCACTGGTAAAAAAACTTCACGCAGTTGAAACTCTCGGCAGTACAACGGTAATATGTTCGGATAAAACCGGTACCCTGACTCAAAATCAAATGACCGCAGTGAAAGCCTTCACCAGCGGCAAACTTTATAATATTACCGGTGAAGGTTATAAACCCATAGGAGATTTTATTTTGAATAAAGAAAAAATAGATCCCTCAAAAGATTCATCCCTTTCGTTGCTTCTAAAAATAGGCGCTTTATGCAATGATTCTTCCTTAGAAGAAAGCGGTTTTGAACACGGAAACGAAAAAACTTATAGAATAGTAGGTGACCCAACGGAAGGCGCTCTGGTAGTGGCTGCGTGTAAAGCAAATTTTACGAAAAATGACCTGGAAACACTTATGCCGAGGATTGGAGAAATACCCTTTGATTCCGATAGAAAAAGAATGACAACGTTTCATAATACACCGGAAGGTATTATCGCTTTTACAAAAGGTGCTCCCGATATAATACTTGATCTTTCTACAAAAATATACAGGGATGGAAAGGTCCAACCCATGTCTTTAAATGACAGGGAGGAAATTTTAAGAATCAATGAAGAATTGTCCTCAAATGCTTTAAGGGTCCTTGCATTTGCTTATAGACCCTTTGACAAATTGCCCGAAGATACTTCTTTTGAAAATATCGAGACCGAACTTATTTTTGTTGGGCTTATAGGAATGATCGATCCACCCCGCCCCGAATCCATAGAGGCTATCAAAAAGTGTAAAAAAGCCGGCATAAAACCAGTCATGATTACCGGAGATTATAAAAATACGGCAGTAGCTATAGCAAGAGAATTAGGACTTATCGAAGGCAATTCCAGGGTAATCACCGGAGCAGAACTTGACAATTTATCCGAGGAGGAATTAGCTTCTCTGTCAAAAGATATTAATGTCTATGCACGTGTATCACCTATTCATAAATTAAAAATTGTCGAAGCCATTAAGAAAAATAATCATATCGTAGCAATGACCGGAGATGGTGTGAATGATGCCCCGGCTCTAAAAATGGCAGATATAGGTATAGCAATGGGTATTACGGGTACAGATGTAGCAAAAGAAACCGCCGATATGATACTGACCGATGATAATTTCGCAAGCATCGTATCAGCTGTAGAAGAAGGCAGAACAATTTATTCTAACATTAGAAAATTTATCTTTTTCCTTCTTTCCTGCAATATAGCCGAAATTTTAATTATATTTACAGCTATGCTCATAGGTATGCCAGTTCCTCTAAAGCCAATTCAACTTTTATGGCTAAATCTTCTTACTGATGCATTTCCGGCTTTAGCCCTTGGTATGGAGAAAAAAGAAGATTATATAATGGAAATTCCACCGAGAAAACCAGAAGAGCCTATTATGGATAAGAAAATGAAGATTCAGATTGCTGTGCAGAGCATATTTATGACAATTTCGATACTTGGAGTTTTTTACTTCGCTTTAAATTCAAATTTCTCCATTGAAAAAGCACGCACTTACGCCTTTGCAACATTAATATTTGGAGAACTGCTAAGAGCTTTTACATCCCGCTCGGAAACAGAATCCATTTTTAAACTCGGATTTTTCACAAATTCCTTTATGCTCCTGGGTACTTCTCTATCCTTCCTATTGCTGCTTGCTGTTTTGTATATTCCTTCGCTGAATAAAATTTTCGACACTGTTTTTCTTTCGGCAAAGGATTGGATTTACATTATAGTTTTTGGACTAATCCCCTTTGCATCAGCAGAAATAAGTAAAGTATTTTTGAGGAAAAGGTATTAAAAACATAAAAGCTGTTGACACCTTAACACCTTAACAAGGAGTCAACAGCTTTTATTTACTTTTTGTTTTACATTCGCTGCAATATCCTATAAATTTTACCACATGATCTACTATTTCAAAGTTATTTCTTTTTTCTATCTCTCTTTCCAGATCATCCAGCAAATCCTCATCAAATTCAAATACCCTGCCACAGCTCAAACACATAAGATGATGGTGAGAATGTTTATCCTCCTCCTGACTCAATTCATAGCGGAAACAACCATCCCCGAAATTAAGTTTCTTTATAATATCGTTTTCGTCAAATAACTGAAGAGTTCTGTAAACCGTTGCAATTCCAATATCCGGGAATTTTTCTTTAACAAGGGAGTAAATTTCCTCGGTGCTTAAATGTTTCGAAGGATTTTCCAAAAAGACATTTAAGGTCGCCCTCCGTTGAGGAGTCATCTTTAATTCTCTATCTCTTAATTTCTCTTCAAACTCCTTTATTTTCCTTCTTTTTTCTTCTTCGGTTAAATCTTTTTTGCCATTGCCCTCAGCAATATTAGACAAACATGACCCTCCCGAAAGAATTTTTCTTAAATAGTATATTCCTTTTGTAAAGAATTTGTCAAGGCATTTACACAGCTTCTTACAGGTTCGCCTTTTAAGGCGTTAATCACTTCCTCCGCAATTTCTATTGAGACCATTTTTTGAGCTTCCTTAGTAGAAGCGCCTATATGGGGTGTAGCTATCACATTCGGGAGTTTCAGTAAAGGATTATCCTCGGGAGGTTCATTTTCAAACACATCCAGTGCACATCCCGCTACTTTTTGATTTATCAAATTTTCGTATAGGGCTCTTTCATTTATAATTCCTCCCCTGGCACAGTTTATTATAAAAACTCCTTTTTTCATAATTTCAAACTCTCTAAAATCAATTAAGTGATAGGTATCTTTTGTCAATGGAGTATGAAGAGTAATTATATCGGAAACTTTTAATAGTTCATCAAGATTGGCCATTTTTATTTTAATCTGCGCTGCTGTGGACTTTGCTATGTACGGATCGTAACCGACTACGTTCATACCGAGTCCTTTTGCTCTGATTGCTACTTCTCTCCCAATCCTGCCGAGGCCGATTACACCCAAGGTTTTTTTATAAAGTTCTAATCCTAAAAATTTATTTTTTTCCCATTTCCCCTCTTTTATGCTCTGATTTGCCTGAGGAATGTTTCTGACGAGAGAAAACATTAGTCCCAATGTTAGTTCACAGGCTGCGATAGTATTGCTAAAAGGAGCATTCACCACAAGTATTCCTCGTTCTGTAGCGGCCTCCACATCTATATTATCCACCCCCACCCCCGCTCTGCCAATAACTTTCAAACGGCTGTTTTCTATAATTCTCCTGGTTACCTTCGTAGCACTTCTCACTATCAGAGCATCGTAATCTTTAATAATTTTTACCAGTTCATCTTCATTAAGGCCTGTTTTTACCTCTACCTCAAGTTCTTTTTTTAATAGATCAATACCTTCTTCCGAAAGTTTATCGGCCACAAGAACTTTCCTTTTGTTCATTTTATAGCCCTCCTTCTAAATATATTTTTTCTGCTGCTTTTACTCCCTTTCCAAAAAGTCTTTCATCACCTACTGCCATTTCCAATGCAGATATAACCGCTATTATATCCAAAAAATCTACATACCCCAAGTGTCCAATTCTGATAATCTTATCCTTCAAGCTATCCTGACCACCTGCTACCGTAATATTAAATTTGTTTTTTAAAAACTTTTGTAAATCTTTGCGTTCTTCTGGAATTTCTACTGCTGTAACCGTAGGAGATGCGTATTCATCTTCTACAAAAAGTTTTAATCCTATCGCTTTTACGCCTTCGCGCAGAGCTTTTGAAAGCCTTATGTGTTCTTTTATTATATTCTCCAGTCCCTCATTTTTAATAATTTTCAAAGATTCTTCAAGAGCATAAATCAGCGAAACAAAGGGGGTATAAGGAGTTTCTCCTTTCTTTAAACTATTTTTTGCATTCTTAATATCGAAATAGTACTTTGGCATTTTCGAATTTTCATATGCCTTCCAGGCTTTTTCACTTACACTGATAAACCCTAATCCGGGCGGAAGCATAAAAGCCTTCTGAGATGAAGAGACCACCACATCTATTCCCCATTCATCGGTTTTTAACTCAACGGCTCCCAAAGAGCTTATCGCATCCACAATTACCAGTGCCGGATGATCTCCTATAGCTTCTCTTAATTCTTTAATATTGTTTAATACTCCCGTAGAAGTTTCATTTTGAGTAAAAAGTATGCCTTTTATTTCATTATTTTTATCTTTGCTTATTCTTTCCTTTACAATTTCTTTTGTTATTGGCTTACCATAATCCACCTTAATCGCTTCCACCTTTGCACCGTAACTCTCTGCTATTTCTGCAAACCTCTCTCCAAAAACACCGCACTGGAAAGAAACAATATGATCACCGGGGGAAAAGAAATTCGCAATTGCAGCCTCCATAACACCTGTGCCTGCCGAAGGAAATATAAGTACATCATTTTGGGTTTGGAATACATATTTTATTTCCTCAGAAACCTTCAATAACAGATTTCTGAATTCTTCTCCCCTGTGATTTATCATGGGGAGAGCCATTTTGTTTAAAACTTTTTCCGGCACTTCAGTGGGACCGGGAACCCTTAGTCTTGATTTTTTCATTCGTAATCCCTCCCAATTTTATTACTTTTTTATTACTTACGAAAAAATAATTATTTAATTTAGTATTTTAATAAATTAATTATTTATTTTTTTAAATTAAGTGGATATAAAAAAACCGCCCCTTGAAAGGGGCGGTTTTTTTCACCGCGGTGCCACCCTAATTATATGCACGCTCATTTTTGTTAACGGCTAAACCGTCCGGTTCTTCACCAGCACTCTGAGGCGGAAATAAAGGATACCTGCCGGTTTACACCAACCACCGGCTCTCTTTAAGGTAAATCCTTTAATTTTCCTCGTCATCGCTTTTTTATATTAAAGTTGTGTTGAGAAAAATTATAATAGTAATTAGTTAAAATGTCAATACTTTTTTACTCATCTTCATCATCAAAATCTTCGTCCTCAAAGTCCTCATCTTCATAATCTTCGTCTTCAAAATCAAAGTCGCCTTCTTGAAGGTTTTCCCATGCTTCCCTTACCTTTTCAAACTCTTCTTCATCTTCCACTTCTGTTAAGAATTCTTCTCCGTCCTCATCCGTGTCGATCCTGAAAATATACGCGGTTTCTTCATCCTCTTCATTTACCGGTAAGAGAATTGCATAGTCGTTGTCTTCTACGTTGACAACACCTAAAACTTCAAACTCCGTTTCATTACCTTCATCATCATAAAGGGTTATAGTTTCTCTTTCATCCATATCAATTCACCTCGATATATTAAATTAACACCATTTTATAGTAATTTGCCATTACTGTCAATATTATGAAGGTAATCCAGAAAACTTTGCAAAATCAAAACGGCAGCTAATTTATCAATCACTCCCTTCCTTTTTTTTCTTGAAATATCTGCATCTATCAGTACTTTTTGTGCTGCTACTGTGGTCAATCTTTCATCCCAATAAATTACTTGTGCATTGTATATTGACTTTAGCTTTTCTCCAAACTTTTTTACATTTTCTACTCCTTTTCCGTAGGTGCCATTCATGTTTACAGGTAGTCCAATGACTATTTTATCAACGCAATTTTTTTCTGCAATTTCTACTACTTTTTTTACATCCTCATTAAAACCTTTTCTTTCCAGAACCATTAGCCCTCTTGAGGTAATTCCAAGTTCATCGGATATGGCGATACCTATCCTTTTTTCTCCTACATCCAGTCCTAATACACGCATTTTATAATTGCCCCTTTTAAACAATTTTTATACAAAATTCAGGGCAGGCACCAGCACAGTAACCGCATAAAATACATTTGTTTTCATCTACATAAACTTTTTTGCCATATACCGAAAGAGCATTATATCTACATCTACTTACACAATTTCCGCATCCCTCGCACCATTCTTCAATTATTAGCCTTCTTTTTTCTTTCAATAAAATTTTTTCCACATCAGCCGGCACTTTTTTTCCTTCAAAAATGTGAATATTTGCAATAAGTTCTGATTTTGATTTTATTCCAACAGCGATGGAATGAAGGTAGGGAATATTTAAAACAAATTCAAAAGCTTTTTCTTTTTCCTTTATTAGATTTCCTCCACCCAAGCATTTCATTCCGTAAATACCTTTACCTTTAGTATATGCATATACAATAGCCTTTAGCATATCTTCTATTGTCCCATCTTTAATTCCAATTCCTTTAAAATTTATTAAAGGCTGAATTACATCGATTTCCTTCATCTGGGCTGCCGTTCTTACTACCTCCACCGTATGAGTAGAAACACCAGTAGCTTTAATCAGCCCTTTTTCTTTGGCTTCCAATAGGTAATCTAAAGCCTCTTTATGCCCCTGTAAAGTCAATCTGGATTCCTGTTCGTGTAACATAAAAATATCAATATAATCCTTGCCTATCTCTTTCCTTGCCTTTTCCACACTTTTTTTCATTCCTTCATATGTATAAGCGTAAGATTTTGTAGCAATGATAATTTCATTCTTTATTTTTTTTAGTGCTAAATTAATGTATTCATAATTTTTGTAATACTCCGCTGTATCAATAAAATTCACACCCAATTCAAAGGCTTCACAAATTAAATTTGCCCCTTCTTCAAGGGGCAAATTTGCTTGAAGCGGACCAATAGTCAAAGCTCCAAAACAAAGTTTTGAGACAATTAGATCTGTGCTTCCGAGTTTTTTATATTCCATAGTCAATACCTCTTCTTTTCATAATACTCTATTCTAATCCAAGGTATGTTTTAATTATTTCCTCCAGTAATTCGTCTCTTTCAATTTTTCTGATCAAATTACGTGCATTTTTATAACTCGTAATATAAGCTGGATCACCCGATAAAAGGTAACCGACAATTTGATTTATGGGATTATAACCTTTTTCTTTTAAGGCATTGTATACTTCTTCTAATATTTCCTTGACCGATTTTTTATCATCTTTTTGGATCCTGTACATCATGGTTTTATCAAAATTTTCCATTTTACTCCCCCTCAGGATAATAACCTGTCTTCAACAAATTTACGGGCAAAATTCAGGGCTTCCGAAATTTTTTCAGGGTATTTGCCGCCTGCCTGGGCAAAATCCGGCCTTCCACCACCGCTTCCACCGGCAATACGGGCTACTTCTTTAATTACAGTTCCTGCATTAATTCCCCTATCTACTAAATCCTTTGTAGCGGCGCAAATAAATACTGCTTTTCCCTCATTCTGAGACGCCAGGATAACTAAGGAAGGTTTAAATCTGTTTTTAATAAAATCACTTATCTTTCTAAGATCCTCTAAATTCATATCCTCCAATTCGCTTATTAAAACTTTTACATCCTTTACTTCTTCTACTTTTTCCAGTATTTCTTTTACTTTGTAATTTAATACTTTATCCTTTAATTCATCAATGATCTGTTCTTTTTCTTTCAATTGAGTAAATAAATCCTGTATTTTTTCCGGAATTTCGTAAACACCAACTTTTAAATAGTTGGATGTCCTTTCTAAAACTCGTTGATCTTCCCGTATTAAATTTATTAAATTTTTACCGGTAACCGCTTCTATTCTGCGAATTCCAGCTGCGATGCTTCCCTCAGACACAATCTTAAAAAGTCCTATTTCTGCCGTGCTTTTTACATGGGTTCCTCCGCACAGCTCCTTGCTGAAATCCCCCATGGCTACAACTCTTACCTTTTCCCCGTACTTCTCTCCAAATAGTGCAATAGCTCCTTCTTCTTGAGCCTCCTTTAATGAGGTATGCTTAATATTTACCGTAAGGTTATCCAAAATCGCCTCATTTACTATATTTTCAATTCTCTCAATTTCTTCTTCCGTCAGGGCTTGATAATGATTAAAATCAAAACGTAATCTCTCAGAATCCACCAGAGAACCCGACTGATTTACGTGATCGCCGAGAACAATTTTTAAAGCTTTATGAAGCAGGTGGGTAGCACTGTGATTCCTCATAATATTTTTTCTTCTTATTTCGTCTACTTCAGCATTTACTTTGTCGTTTATGCTCACCGTTCCTTCTTCCACTTTGCCTATATGGTATATTTTACCATCAGGAGTCTTCTTGGTATCTATTACTTTAAACCTGAAATTTTCGTTATATATATATCCTGTATCTCCCACCTGTCCTCCGCTCTCGCCGTAGAAAGGAGTTCTATCGAGGACTATAATGGCTTCTTTACCGGTATCCAATTCTGTAACGGGTTCTTTTCCTACAGTAATCATTTTTACCTGTGCCTCTGCCTTTAAACTGTCGTAACCTACGAATATTGTGGTATCCAAAGGTGCCAGCACTTCATAAAGCTCATCTACCGGGTATTCTTCTTTTCTTGCTGCTTTTGCTTTCTCCCTTTGTTTTTCCATTAATTCTTCAAAGGTTTTCTTATCAATGCCAAAACCTTTTTCCCTCGCCACATCCTCCGTTAAATCCAAAGGAAAGCCGAAAGTATCATAGAGCATAAAAGCCATTTCGCCCGGTAAAGTCTTCTTGCCATCCTTTTCTAATTCAGCTATGCCTTCTTTCAGTATTCTTAGCCCTTCACTAAGGGTTTGTCCAAAACGTATTTCTTCATTTTCTATAACCCTTTGAACGTAATCCTGACTCTTTTTAATTTCAGGGTACACGTCTCCCATCAGTTCAACAACTTTGGGTACAATTTTATACAAGAATGGATCATTCAATTCAAGTTCTCTCCCGAATCTGGCAGCCCTTCTTAAAATTCTCCTCAGAACATAACTTCTGCCTTCATTCCCGGGAAGAACGCCATCGGCTATGAGGAAAGTAACAGCCCTTATATGATCGGCTATAACTCTAAATGGAAATCCCCTGTCATCGCCAAAATATTTTTTACCTGTCATATTTTCTACAAACGCGATAATTGGCCTTAAAAGATCTGTATCGTAATTGCTGTAAACATTTTGCATAACCGTAGCTATTCTTTCAAGACCCATACCCGTATCAATGCTGGGTTTGGGAAGAGGAGTTAAATTTCCTTCTTCATCCCTGTTATACTGCATAAACACTAAGTTCCAGAGTTCTCTCCACCTGTCACAATCACAAACACCCAATTTACACTCAGGACTATCACACCTGTGTTCCTCACCGCGATCGATATATATTTCACTGCAAGGACCGCATGGACCCGTATCCCCCATTGCCCAGAAGTTATCTTTTTCACTCATACGTACAATTTTTTCCGGAGGAATTTTGGCTACTTCCTGCCATAAATAAAAAGCTTCGTCATCTTTTTCATAGATGCTTACCCAGAGTTTTTCCTTAGGGAGCATCAATACCTCGGTCAAGAATTCCCACGCATAAGCGATGGCTTCTTTTTTAAAATAATCCCCAAAGGAAAAATTGCCCAGCATCTCAAAAAATGTGTGATGTCTTGCAGTTCTGCCAACGCTATCCAAATCATTATGCTTACCACCAGCTCTTACGCATTTTTGTGCGGTAGTGGCTCTTGTGTAGGGTAATTTCTTTATGCCTAAGAATACATCTTTAAATTGATTCATTCCTGCATTTGTAAATAATAATGTGGGATCATTATGAGGTACCAAGGATGAACTGGGAACTCTTTGGTGCCCTTTGCTCTCAAAAAAACTTAAAAACTTTTCCCTTATCTCATTGCTGCTCATCATATCAAATAACCTCCATACAGCTACGCATTTGAGAAGAATTATATAGAAAATGTTAATCCTTGTCAATTACATTAATCATTATTTACTAAATTTATCAATAATATTTACAATTTTGCTTTTATAAATCTGGCTTTTTTCAAACCTTCGATTGTTAAGGTAAATAAATAGATATGAAATTGCCAATCCTATTATTCCGGTCAATAAGGCAAAGGGCTCTTTAAGTTTTATATTCAATAAAGGCGCAAATTCATATCCACCTGCCACACCTAACAAAAATACTATTAAAGGAAAAAGATACATTATAAATGTAGCAGAAATTACTCCTTTCGCTTCCATTTCAATTTCTACAAGCTGTCCGCTTTCGACTCCGATAGTATCTTTAGCCCAAACTATCAATCTTTTCTTCTTTGAGCTTTCGGGGCACCCCTTGCAGGAACCGCAGGCCGATCCCCTTAAAACTTCTAATTCCGCTTCGTCATTTACTTTTCTTAAGACCAATGCTTTTTCCCGCATAAAATTCACCTCATTTTAAAAATTTTTCAATTAATTCCATGAGTTCATTAATTTTTTCTTCCTCTTCATGAGTACCTTTAGAATTTAATACACATCCCTTTGTATGTTCTCTTAATATTATTAGTCCTACTTTTTTTAAAGCTGCCCTAACAGCAGCAATTTGATTTAATACATCTACACAGTATTTTCCTTCTTCAATCATTTTTTCAATACCCTTTATTTGGCCTTCAATCCTTGAAAGTCTAACTTTAATATTTTCTTTTTTATTAAGATAAGAGCAATGATGGTGCTCCAAAGAATCCCCCTCCTTTATATACCCCATAAGGGTATAACCTTTCAATTATAATTATATTATTTTAATTCTTCTTTGGCAATCTATTATAAAATAAAAAAATCCCCGCCATGCCGTGTACTGACAAGGAACAGAGACCCTCTCTCCAAAGGTGGGTGCCCTCCTAAATGCTTCTTGCTTCCCTTAACAAAGGGCATGCATTCCACATTTAGAGCCCGGGCTCCCGATGTCATGGTGTTGGCTCTTTCCTCTGTCAGGTTCCACGCACACAGCAGGGAATCCTTCTTTTATTATTATATTATCACACCACTATCTCAATATCAAGATAAGGGCTTTTCCAATTTCAGGCGTCAATTTTTATATGCAGCTCCCTCAATTGCTTCGGCTCTACTTTTGCAGGTGCTTCTGTCAGCAAACAAGTGCCGTTTTGCGTCTTTGGAAAAGCAATGCAATCTCTAATGCTTTCCAACCCTAAAAGAAGCATTACCATCCTGTCAAGTCCATAGGCAATTCCTCCGTGAGGAGGTGTTCCGTACTCAAAAGCTTTAAGAAGGAACCCAAAATTATTCCACGCCCTCTCCCGGGTAAAACCAAGTATTTCAAACATTTTCTCCTGAAGTTCAGTTCTATAAATTCTAATACTTCCTCCTCCCAGCTCAACCCCATTCAAAACTATATCATAAGCCTTTGCCCGCACTTTTTCCGGTGAAGTATCCAGAAGCGGGATGTCTTCATCCATAGGAGAAGTAAAAGGATGATGCATCGCAACAAATCTCTTTTCTTCCTCATCCCACTCTAAAAGAGGAAACTCTACTACCCATAAAAATTCCAATGCATTTTTATCAATCAGATTCAAAGTCTTCCCCAGATATAATCTCATTTGTCCCATCTGTTGAGCGACCAGGTTTTCATTCTCATCTGCAATAAAAATAAGCAAATCTCCCGTTTTTGCTCTCATTTTTTCTACTATACTCTTTAGCTCTTCTTCCTTAAAAAACTTCGCTATAGGAGATTTTATACCTTCCGAAGCAAGAACGATCCAGGCAAGGCCTTTTGCTCCGAATTCTTTTGCCTTTTCCACCAGCTCGTCTATTCCTTTTCTGGAAAATATATTTGCTCCGTCTTCTATGTTAATTCCTCTAACCCTTCCTCCTTTTTCCGCTACCTCTCTAAAGACTTTGAACTCGCTGTTTTTGATTTCTTCAGTAACATCAATAATCTCCAGGCCAAATCTCAAATCCGGTTTATCCGAGCCGTATTTTTCCATCGCTTCTTTATATGTAATTCGTTTAAAGGGAACCTTTATTTCTTTACCACTTACCGTCTCTACAACATATTTTATAAGTCTCTCATTCAAACCAATGACATCATCCACATCTACAAAAGACATTTCAATATCCAGCTGTGTGAATTCCGGTTGTCTATCAGCCCTTAGGTCCTCATCTCTGAAGCAACGAACAATTTGATAATAGCGTTCAATGCCCGATACCATTAATATTTGTTTAAAAAGTTGTGGCGATTGCGGTAACGCATAAAATGTTCCCGGATTTAATCGGCTGGGAACTAAAAAATCCCTTGCTCCTTCAGGGGTACTTCTTGTAAGCATAGGTGTCTCTACTTCTATGAAACCTTCTCCATCAAGGAAATCCCTGATAGCCTTATTTACCCTGTGGCGAAAAATAAAGTTATTTAGCATAACAGGCCTTCTTAAATCTAAATACCTGTATTTCAGCCTTAGACTTTCATCTACTTTTATGTTATCCTCAATTGGAAAAGGAGGAGTTTTGGCGCGGCTCAATATTTTTATTTCTTTAACAAATACTTCAATGTCTCCTGTATCAATTTTGGGATTTTTGTTCTCTTGTGGTCTTTCTTTTACATCCCCTTTTACGGCAATGACGTATTCACTTCTTAGATCTCCCGCTAATTCAAAGGCTTCCTGGCTGTAATCTTCGCTAAAAACTACCTGTACTATACCGCTCCTATCTCTTAAATCAATAAATATAACGCCTCCCAAATCCCTTCTTGTTTGTACCCATCCGGTTAGCACAACCTCTTTACCCACATCTTTCATACCCAGACTACCGCAAGAATGAGTTCTCTTCATTCCTTCCATTAACAACAACCCTTTCTAATATTATTAAATAAAAATTCAAATAAATCTTTATCGCTTAACTTCCGCTGTTCTCCATTAGATAAATCTTTTACTGTAAGAAAATTATTTTTAATTTCTTCTTCGCCTACAAAAATTGCAAATTTTGCTTTTAGTTTATCCGCATATTTCATTTGCCCCTTTAAACTTCTGTTCATGTAATCTATTTCCGCGGATAATCCTTTTCCTCTTAATTCAAATAACAATTTATATGCAGTTTCAAAACTTTCATCATCGAGTACAGCTAAAAAAACATCCACTCCTTTTTGAGGCAGATTCAAAAGACCTCTGTTTTCAAGAACATTTATAAGCCTCTCTATTCCCATTCCAAAACCCGCTGCCGGAATATGAGGACCCCCGCATTCTTCAACAAGACCGTCGTATCTTCCTCCTCCGCAAATAGTATTCTGAGCTCCTAAATCCTTAGATATTATTTCAAATACAGTTTTAGTGTAATAATCAAGTCCTCTAACTATCATTGGATCTACCGCAAAATCTATTTTTAGAGAATATAACAGTCTTTTTACCTTTTCAAAATGATCCTTACATTCATCGCATAAAAAATCTAAAATTTTAGGGGATTCTCCAAGTATTTGTTTACAATTATCGTTTTTACAATCTAAAATCCTCAGAGGATTTCTCTCTAATCTTGCCCTGCAAGTATCGCACAAACTTTCCCTTTTAAAAGAAAAGTAATTCTTTAAAGCTTCCCGGTAGTTTCCCCTGCATTTACTGCATCCAAGGGTATTTATCCTTAAATCTAAATCTTCCAATCCAAGACCTTTCAAAAACATCATAGCTAATCCTATTACCTCTACATCTACCGCAGCGTTATCCGATCCAAAGACCTCAACGCCGAATTGATGAAATTCTCTCAATCTTCCCGCTTGAGGTCTTTCGTATCTAAATCCGGGAATGATATAATATAATTTTAAGGGCAGGGATTGATTGTAAAGTTTATGCTCTATAAGAGCTCTTGCACAGGCCGCAGTACCTTCCGGTTTTAATGTTAAGCTTCTCCCTGACTTATCGTTAAAAGTATACATTTCTTTTTCTACTATATCGGTTGTTTCGCCCACTCCTCTTAAAAATAGTTCCGTGTGTTCGAAGGTAGGAGTCCTTATTTCTTTATAACCAAAAATATCACATATCTTTCTGAATTCACTCTCTAAAAATTGCCACTTATTTATTTCATCGGGGAGTATGTCCTTTGTCCCTCTCGGCGCCTTAGTTAGCATTTCATCAGCCCCTTTATAAATTTGCTACTGATAAACAATATATTTAAAATATAAATTAATGTCAATAATTTAGGATAAAATATGAAGTAAAAATTTCACAAAATCCTAACAAAATTTACACACAATTTATAAATTCTTGCTGTAAAATTAACCATGAAAAAGGTATTAAAATAGATTGTATTAAAAAACTTTTAAAAGGAGGTTAATCAGTTATGAAGGTTTTTAACAGATATAAATACTTTGTTGCAGTGCTTATCGGATTTGCACTGGGGATAGGTGTAGTTACCGGAGGATTTTTCGCATATAATTTCTTTTATCCATCAAAATCCGTTAAAGCTGGAAACTACGCAACAAATTCATCCTTTTCCCCTACACCTTATTCATTGCCCAGCATTCCCGATATCGTGGATAAAGTAAGCGACGCGGTAGTTTTCATAGAAACCACCGTCCAAACACAAAGTTCTTATAACCCCTTTATTGACGATCCTTTTTTCCGTTTCTTTTTCGAAGATATTCCTACCCCCTCAAAAATCAATAAAAGTGTAGGTTCAGGATTTATCATAAGTCCCGATGGATATATTTTAACCAACGAGCACGTTATATCCGGTGCTACTGAGGTATCGGTGACAGTAAAAGGATACGATAAACCCTTTAAAGCGCAAATTGTTGGAAAAGATTTTGATCTTGACTTAGCAGTATTAAAAATAAATTCCTCAAAAGCTTTACCCTACATCCCCATGGGTGATTCGGACAAAATGCGGGTCGGTGACTGGGTAATAGCTATAGGCAATCCTTACAGGTTAGACCACACAGTTACGGTAGGAGTAATCAGCGCAAAGGGACGTCCTATCACAATTCCGGATAAATCAGGTAAACAAAGGGTGTATACAAACCTTATTCAGACGGATGCAGCTATTAACCCCGGAAATAGCGGTGGTCCTTTAATTTCGTTAGAAGGAGAGGTTATAGGAATCAATACTGCGATAAATGCTGAAGCTCAGGGGATTGGTTTTGCAATACCAATAAACACTGTAAAAAACGTTCTGGACGAGCTCAAAAAGGGCGGCATAACCCGTCCTTACATTGGCGTAGGGCTTCAGGATATAACTGAAGATTTAGCTAAATATTTCAACTTAAAAAATACCGACGGAGCACTTATAAGCTATGTGCAGCCTGGAAGTCCTGCATATACGGCAGGATTAAGGGAAGGAGACATAATCCTTAAAGTAAATAATAATTCTGTGAAAAATGCAAACGATGTAGTAAATATTATCAAAAATTCAAAGGTAAACGATACGCTGGTATTATTGATACTAAGGGATGGCAGGCAGATGTACTTAACCGTTAAGGTGGGCAAGAAACCCGAATAATATTTAAATAGACTCGAGGAATTCCCCTCGAGTCTATTTTTTTCCTTTTTTATAAAAAATTTTGAAAGGATTATTTTCGTATTCATCCGTTTCACTGAATTTTTCTCTTAATCCCTTCACCACTTTTACGTCGATTTTTATATCATCGGCTATTTCTTCATCTTTTAATCCTTCTTCAAAAAGTTCTGCAATCTCCTGCAATTCTTCCTCGTGGGAATATAGTTTCATCTTACTTTTTTTCCTGGTCGTAATTACCCCTCCGTTCCCCATTAAATTACGGGAAATTACCTTAAAAAGGGGTTGGTCATTTTTTCCTCTCCAATAGTGGATGATATACCATGTCCGGGAAAAATTTTTATTTCATCTCCTAAGGGAAGAATTTTTTCTAATATAGATTTTTTAAGCATGCTGTAAGAACCGCCCGGAAAATCCGTTCTCCCAATAGACCCGGCAAACAATGTATCTCCCGTAAAAAGCAAATCTTCAATCTTGATGGAAATACTCCCCGGCGTATGTCCCGGAGTATGCAAAATTTCCAACCTCATTTCTCCTATTAGAATATTATCCCCATCCTTTAGAAAATTATCCGCCTCTTTCAAGCCAAAGCCCCTGCCTAAAAATATAGAAAGATTTTTTTCAGGATTTGTTATCATATCTTTATCCTTTTCATGAATGAAAAGCAGGGCATTTGTCCTTTCTCTTAGATAATCAGATCCTTCAATGTGGTCACAGTGCCCGTGAGTTAATATAATATGGGTCAAATCAAGCCCCTTTTCAAATATCACATTTAAAATTTTTTCGGGATTACCTCCGGGATCGATACACACCGCTTTATTTGTTTTTTTACAGCCAATAATGTAGCAATTCGCTAAAAGAGGACCTACCTGTAATGTTTCCAGAAACATTTTTTATCCTCCCGAAATTTTTAAAAAGTCTTTTTTGAATCCAGCAATATCGTGACCGGGCCGTCATTTTCCAGCTTCACTATCATATGAGCCTGAAATTGCCCGGTTTTTACGTTCTCTGTTTTTTCCCTGCAGAATCTAACAAACTCTTCGTATAAGTATATAGCTTTATCCTGAGGAGCTGCCATAGTAAAGCTTGGCCTTTTACCTTTTCGCACATCACCGTAAAGGGTAAATTGAGATACTACCAGAACCTCTCCTCCCACATCCAGTACAGAAAGGTTCATTTTACCCTTTTCGTCTTCAAAAATTCTGAGGTTAATTATTTTATCTGCCAAATATTCTGCGTCCTCCAGGGCATCTTCCTCTCCCACACCTAAAAAAACCAGTATTCCCCTGTTTATTGAAGAAACAACTTTTTCTTCTACCTCTACCATTGCTCTTGATACCCTTTGAACAACTGCCCTCATTTTTAATACTTCTCCCTTCTACTGATTCATAACCCTCTTTACCTCAAATACTCCATTTATCTTTTTTAATTTTTGAATAACATTTTCAAGATGTTGCTTGTCTTTAATTTCGAGAACAAGATCAATTACAGCAATTCCATTTTTGGTTGCTCTGGCATTTACAGCATCTATGGTGGTTTTCATATCTCCTATTAGATTAATTACATCCGAAAGGACGCCAGGTCTATCATAAGCAGATGCCTCAATTTCTACAGGATAAGAATTTTCTTTGAAGGTATCCCATTTAACCTCAATAAGTCTTTCTTTGTACTGGTTATTTTGAACATTAGGACAATCAAACCTGTGAATGGATACCCCTCTGCCCCTTGTAATGTATCCAACTATTTTATCACCGGGTACGGGGTTACAGCATCGCGAAAATTTGACGAGAATATTATCTATTCCTTCAACTATAACGGCTTCTTTTGAAATAACCTGTTTTTTGGATTTGGGGCTGATTTTTTCTTCAACACTGGGCTTTTCGGCTTTAACAGTCTTTTTGTACTCATCTAATATCCTTTGAAAAGCCTGAACGGGTGAAATTCCACCCAATCCTATAGCCGCAAAAAGGTCTTCTAAATTCTGCATACTCAGCTTTTTTAATAACCCTTCCATAAAGTCATGTTTAATGAGCTGGTACAAATCATACCCCTGTCTTTTTGCTTCCTTTTCTAAAAGCTCCTTGCCTCTTGTGATGTTCTCCTCTCTTCTTTCTTTTTTGAACCACTGTTTTATTTTGCTTCGTGCCTGTGCTGATTTAACAAATTTCAACCAATCCCTGCTTGGTCCGCTGCTGTGGGAAGATGTAAGTATCTCAACTATGTCTCCATTTGCAAGTCTATAATCTAAAGGGACCATTTTACCGTTTACCTTTGCGCCTATACATCGATTGCCAATATCGGTGTGTATTCTATAAGCAAAATCAATTGGGCATGAACCTGCCGGAAGATTAATAACATCTCCTTTAGGAGTAAATACATATACCTCATCGGTAAAAAGGTCCAGTTTTAACGATTCCATAAACTCCTTTGCATCTTTTAACTCCCGCTGCCAGTCCAAAATTTCTCTTAGCCAGGAAAGTTTTTTGTCAAACTCATCAATTTTAGAGCCCTCTTTATAACGCCAGTGGGCTGCAATTCCGTATTCCGCAGTTTTATGCATTTCATAAGTTCTTATCTGAATTTCTAAGGGTTCTCCTTTTGAATCAATTACTGTTGTATGAAGGGATTGGTACATATTGGGTTTTGGCATAGCAATATAGTCCTTAAATCTGCCGGGTATTGGTTTCCACAAAGTATGGACTACACCCAGCGCTGCATAACATTCCCTCACATTTTCTACAATAACCCTTACCGCCGTGAGGTCATAAATCTGATCAAAGGTTTTGTTTTGTTCTTTCATCTTTTTATATATGCTATAAAAATGCTTGGGTCTTCCCTGAATATCAGCTTTAATGCCTGATGATTCTAATTTTTGTTTGAGAATATTTATCATCTCATTTATGTGCTCTTCCCTTTCTTTTCTCTTCTTTGCGACTTTATCGACCAGATCGTAATAATGCTCGGGCTCCAGGAATCTAAAAGCAAGGTCCTCCAGTTCCCATTTAATTTTCGATATACCCAGCCGATGTGCCAGGGGTGCAAATATTTCTAAAGTCTCTATGGCTTTTTCCTTTTGTTTTTCTTCTGGCATAGATTTTAAAGTTCGCATATTGTGAAGCCTGTCGGCCAATTTTATTAATATTATCCTTATATCCTTTGCCATTGCCAGCAACATTTTCCTTAGATTCTCTGCCTGCTGCTCTTCCTTCGACTTGAACTCCAGTTTACCTAATTTTGTTACACCATCCACCAGTAATGCAATTTCTGGTCCAAAAATCTTCTCTATTTCTTCTATGGTATATTGTGTATCTTCTACCACATCATGAAGCAAACCGGCTGCTACCGTAACAGTATCCAATTCTAAATCCGCCAGAATCATTGCAACTTCCAAGGGGTGGAAAATGAAAAGCTCCCCTGACGCTCTATGCTGACCGTCATGGGCATTTTTTGCAAATTCATAGGCATCCCGTATTAATTTTAAATCCGCTTGAGGATTATAGGAACGTATTTTGCTTTCTAATTTTTCTATGTTAGTCATAAGATCCACCCCTTACGCTTCCCAAAAACAGTACTAAGTAACCTTTTTAAACGCTTTTTAGTATTGTATTAAAGAAAATACATCATAACCCTTGAGATTTTCCCTGCCACTTAATTCGGTAAGCTCGATCAAAAAGGCTACTCCAACCACTTTTCCTCCTAATTTTTCTACTAATTCTATTGTAGTAAAAATTGTTCCTCCCGTTGCCAGCAAATCGTCAACTACAAGTACTTTTTGCCCTTCCAAAATTGCATCCTTATGCATCTCTAAAATGTCAGTACCGTATTCAAGCTTATATTCAGCTTTTATGGTTTCTCCCGGTAGTTTTCCCTTTTTCCTTGCAGGAATAAAGCCTTTCCCTAATTCAAAGGCTAACGGTGCGCCTATTATAAATCCCCTGGCTTCCGGTCCCGCAATTAAATCAAAATCTTTTTCTTTGACAAGTTCAGCAAGGCCTTTTATTGCAGCTTTGAATGCTTCTCCATCTTTTAGTAAAGTTGTAATATCTTTAAAGCTTATACCTTTTTTTGGGAAATCCATGATTATCCTTATTTTTTCCTTTAA
This sequence comes from Thermovenabulum sp., assembly GCF_049723235.1. Classification (NCBI taxonomy): domain Bacteria; kingdom Bacillati; phylum Bacillota; class Clostridia; order Thermosediminibacterales; family Thermosediminibacteraceae; genus Thermovenabulum; species Thermovenabulum sp. Next base: position 94,628 of record NZ_JBNARB010000006.1, read on the forward strand.
CTGTTCCGGTGACATATTTATTCGCCCCCTTGAATTTGATTTTTAAAAAATAGTAAAGTTATTATAAAAATTAATTAAGTCCTTTTTTAAATTAAAAATTTCTTTTAATAAGCTGAATCCTTTTACCTGGCATTTTTTGTTTTGCAAACCAAGGTTTTTTAAAAAGATAGTATTTTCCTCAATATTAAAATCAATTATCTGAGATTCTTTTAAAATATTTAAAATATATAACATTTGTGGTATTTCTAACTTCTCTTTTAACCTGATATTAAAATTAATCAGGAAATCTTTTAATGGTTCTTCATAACAATTAGAATTGATTTTGGCGAAATTCTCCCTGCAATAATGTAAAAATGCACTGATAATACTTTTATCATTAACCAGGACATTTTCAAGAACCATATAATTATATCTTAAATCTTCTTTATTAAAAATAATGAAAACCGGAATATCACTGGCAATAATTACTTCCTTTTCATACTGAGAAATTGAAAAAGGCGGATCATAAAAAACCACATAGTCAATACTGTTTGATTTTATGTATTGACGAACTATTTCATTATCAAAAACCGGATTAATATATAAAATAATAAAATTTGTATCATCAAAAATCAAGCTTTGTGCCCCGTTATTTAAATTAAAAAGTATTTTTAGTTTACCCTTATTTTTTTCCTTTTTTGTAAAATAGTTAATAAATCTCCATGCTTGATAGGGTGTATGAAAATGCACTAAAACATTCCCATTCCCGGAAATTTCCTCTACAAATTTTCTCTTATTTTTTATCGTAGATACTATATTTACATTGTCATTAATATTTAATGTGCTATCCTTTTGTTCATCTAGTAAGTTTTTAAAATTTAATCTAAAAAATTCCCTGTAATATCCCGCTTCAATTTTCTTTAAAATTGAATCTTTTAAGTAGGGAATTTTCAAATCTTTTATTTTTAACTGCAGTTCCTCCCTCCCTCCCCAAACATTTATTTCTAAGTAAAAAGCTACATCAAGAAAAGGGGCCATTATCAATTTTTCTTTATAACTTCCGTAATTGTACCCGATACCAGTATATCTATTGCCTCTTTTAACAAATTCTATTTTCAAATGTTTTTCACCATTGCCCACGGTTTTAATACTTTTTACCGATAGATTTCTGCAGGAAAATATCGGTTTTGGATTCCCAAAGCCGAAAGGTTCTAACAGGGATAATTCCTTTGCTAAATTAATATCTATTTCTGCTCCTTTCAGATCCAAATCAATAGTTAATACTGGAATATGTTCTTTAATTTTCATCTCCCCGGCTATTTCATTAATTTTCCTTTTGAATAAATCTACATTGTCATTTTTAATTGTAAAACCAGCGGCCTGCTCATGTCCACCATATTTTTCGAAAAGATAAGAAATTTTGCTTAAGGCCTGAAAGATATTAAAGCCGGGAATACTTCTGCAGGATCCTTTGGAAAACTCTCCTTCCTTTGATATTACCACTGCCGGCTTGCAATAATTTTGTGTAATTTTCGATGCTACAATTCCAATTACACCTTCATGCCAATTGCAACCATCTACCACTATAACATTTTGCTTATCAATTTCTTCTTTTGTTATATTGTCTTCTACTTCTTTAAATATTTTACTTTCTATGGCTTGCCTTGCTTTATTATGATTATCCAGTTCCTTAGCCAGCAATTTTGCCCTTTCTTTATCTTCGGTTATTAAAAGCTCTACCGCAATTGCGGCATCAGCCATCCTTCCAGCGGCATTTAACCTGGGAGCTATCAGGTAGCTTATTTTCTCCACATCAATTTTTTCCGAAGTGCAACCCGCTATATCTAATAAAGCCTTCAAACCTATATTTTCAGTTTCTTTTAAGACCTCCAAACCAAGCTTAACAATTATTCTATTTTCATCCTGAAGCGGTACCAGGTCGGCAATAGTTCCAATAGCCACTATATCCAAATATTTTACTAAATCTTCTTCATTTAAAAAGGCCTGTAAAAATTTAAAAGCGACCCCCGCACCCGATAACTCTTTGAAAGGATAATTCGAATCAGGTCTCTTGGGGTCAACCACGGCATGAGCAGGAGGAAGTATTCCTTGAGTTTCATGATGATCAAAAATAATCACATCAATTCCCAGATCCGAAGCCATTTTAACTTCATCAAAACAAGCAATTCCATTGTCCACCGTAATAATAAGTTTGGTACCTTTTTTTGCCAATTTTTCAATGGCAATTACATTTAACCCGTATCCCTCATCATGCCTTGCCGGAATATAGTAATCAACGAAAGCCCCTTTTTTCTTTAAACCCTTGTAAAGTATTGCCGTGCCCGTAATTCCATCTACATCGTAATCTCCAAAAATTGTTATATTTTCTCCTTCTAATATTGCTTTGTTTATTCGCTCAATAGCTTTATCCATATCCAGCAAAAGTAAAGGATTATACAAATCTTCAAATTTTGGTTCCAGAAATTTCCTTATCTCTTCCTTCGTCTTAATGCCGCGTTTTGATAATATCTTTAAAATAACAGGATGAAGTTTTAATTCCCCGTTAATTACAAAACTCTCCTCTTTTATATCCCATAAATAATTGCCGTCTATCATAATTTTATCCCCCATAAGCTTTAAACAATAATATTATAATTCAACATGGGTTTCTTATCAACAAAAACCCGCCATAAAGGCGGGCTCTTTAAAAAAGATGAGTAAATTAATAAATTACTTAATTATTTTCCCACTTTTAACCAGAGCATACAAAAGATCATCTTTTCTTAATTCCTCTACGACATATAGTTTACCCTTTGCAGCCTTTGTAATTTTAGATAGACAATCTTTGTTTGGCTGCAATCCTATGCAAAAAAAATCGATTTTCTTTTTAGATATCTTTTCGGCGGCAATTATTGAATCTTTTAATGGGTCATTTGACCATAAAGGTACGGTTGGAATTCCGTCGGTAATCAAAATCATCAAAGGATTTTTTAGTTTTTTTGCATTCATATACTCGAAGCCTTTTTCAATCGCAAGAGCAAGAGGTGTAAGACCGGAAGATATCATACTAGATAAACCGGTATCTAAGTTTGTAAAATTTTTAGTATAGGGCACATAAATCTTTACTTCTTTATCCTGAAACGCCAGAACCGCTACTCTCTTTTTAGCAGTTAATAATATATGTTTTGCAAGAAATTTTGCACTCCTTAACCGATTTCCATTCATGCTTGCACTGGCATCAATTATTAAGCAAATATCCTGTTCCTTTTCTCCCAATCTCCTGTTTAAAATTATATCTTCCGGTTCTATATAAAATTTCTGTTTTTGTTGAAAGCTTCTTACCATTGCATTTTTAACAGTCTCCGGAATATCTATTTCTTCCATCCAATCTCCTTTGTTAATTTTTGAAGAAAAAGATATCCCTTTTTTTCTAAGTTCAAAATATTTTTTAGCGGAAACGCCTCCCCGTGTAATTTTTATATTTTTTATGAGTCTTTTCAATATTAACTCCAGCTCTTTGTAATTTTCTTTAATAAATTTCTTAAATTCCTCTCCTTTCCGGCTAAGTACAATACCTTTTTCACTCTTTTCTATAAAATTACTATTGCTGAGTTTTTCTATAATTGATTCCACATCAGCATACTTTTTTTTAAGCAAATTTAATTTTTCACCTTCCGAACTCAGATTTTCAAGAATTTCTTCTAATTCCTTCAAACTCCCCAAGAATTCCATCATTTCTACCGCATTTTCAAAATTTTCTCTATAACTTTCTCCTCTTCCTTCTTTTCCTTTTAAGAAGGAATCGGTTATAGACATGTATGGGGAAAGGTCTACCGGTGAATTTCCAACCTCATTTACAACTTTTTCTATCTTCCGGATCTCTACTTTTTCATCGGTAAGGAAATTTTCAACAGCTCTTACTATTTCAATCAATAAATCCAAGTCTTCATCCTTTAACATTAAGGCCAAATGCACGTGGTTCAAATGGTTCTTTTTTAATGTCTCGGTTTGTCCATAATCCAAGCTACCCGTTAATCTACCTCCTCCGGTTCCCGTTTGAATATCTATATAATTCATAATATCTTCTTTATTCTTTTTTAATAACAGCTCAATAAGACACTTTGCCAGCATTTTTACATTTACTTCTTTTACCTCATGGAATATATCTAAATGAATTATTTCATTTTCCTTTTCCCTCCTGTAAAAAATTACGCCAGCATCCTGGTTTTTTATTACTTTTACCACCTGAGGTTTTTCCGGAGAAATAACGTGGACCCTTTTACTGGCACAACAGGTTTCTCCTATCCTTACTCCATTTCCCTTCTTAAATTCCTCAATTAATTTCATAGAAAGAGGGTTCACTTTAGTTCCTCCTCAGTTTTTATTAATTCTTCTTCACCAATTTCATCTATGTTTTTTGCTTTTTGAGGTGGTGCCTTTATTTCTACACTGACAGGATTATGATTACTGCCCATGGTCTTGTATTTTTTTGATAAAAAAGGCCATCTCAAAAACTTAAACCTGTCAAAAATAATGCTTTTATTATTCCCGGCGATTTTTTTATTTATTTTTTCGGATTCTTCTGCTTTGTTTTTTTGAAAATAGGCAACTTCTGCTTCATCTCTTTTAACCCTGTTCATTGTTAGGGTATTTTCAATAAACTTGATTATTTCAAATACATTTTTTTCACTGGTTCTGTGCTTTAATGCGTACCTGGCAAGAAAAGTAACATCTTTTGGATTAACATCCCTATCATATAGGGCAGAAAGCATTTTTAATCCATTTATTACGGATTCAAGTCCCCTAATGCTTTCAAGATTAAAATTGACATAGCATAACGCTAAAGCATCTTTTATTTCCTCAGGAACCTGAAACTTTTCTATTCGTTTTTGGGAATCAATATATAAGTTCTTTTTCAATATTTCCGATAAGCCATTGTCTTTTATTTTTCCTTCAAGTATGGACTTTACAACTTCCGCTCCATGAGGCTTATCCACATAAACTACAAAATCAAACCTGTCAGAAAGCTGTTTTCTAACATCCTCCAAGGGCCCCGGTTCTTCGTCCGGATTGGAAGCAGCCCAAACCGTGACATTTACCGGTATCTCAATAGTAGGTAGTCCTACTTCTTCAATTTGTATTCTTCCGGGTTTTGTACCCATTACATCCAGCAGTATATCGGCAATTTCAGGCGAAATATCCGCTATCCTGTTTATCTCATCTATGAACAATATGCCCCTATTTGCCTTAGGAATAGTTCCTAAAAGCAAGGCTGCCCTTGGGTCATCCTTTGATGTTAACTTTTCAAGGTCGATGCTTCCTACCACTGTACCTTTTTTTGCCGAAGCGGAAATTTCAACAAAGGGCATTCTAATTTTTTCCACTCCGATTTTATTGATTTCTTCCATATTTAAATTTTTATGCTCCGGGCAATGGGGTGCTCTTGGATCACAGTTAAACTCACATCCTTTTATCCTTTCAATAAAAGGAAGAATGCTTTTATATGCCCTCATTATGGTGGTTTTGCCCGTTCCCCTTAATCCCTCTGCATGTACATGAATTGGATTTCCTGTAAAAGTGGATAAGACTGATATATCCAATATATCTATCAAGCTTTTATTTCCATCATGCACAACTATTTGAGAATATGTTTTCATCTTCTCACCCCTCCTTGTAAATATTTTTCCTCATATTATTTCCAATTAACAAAAAAAAAAAGAGGTAAATTATACCTCTTTTTTAAACTCGTCAATTTTTCTTTCTAACTCTTCAATTTTAATCTTTAATTCTTCTATCTCCTGTTTCCTCACCAGATTCATATTCTTGATTGCAACTTCTATTTGTTCATCTATTTTTTGCTGCAATTTCTTTTTTTCCTGTTCAATCCTGTCCACAAGGGTTTTTAAAAGATCTTTACCTTCTTCCTTTGAGACTTCCCCTTTTTTAACCAGTTCCTGAATTATTTCTTCAGCCTTTTCCTTGGTTAAAGCAACAAGCCCAATACCCGCATAAAGCCCCGTAGTTAAAAGGTCTTTTAACATACTTACCCTCCTTCAGCTTTAAGCGGTTTTTGCATCTTTCCTCCACATAGACCACAATGGACTTGCTATAAAAATTGAGGAATAGGTACCACTTAGAATACCAATGATTAAAGCCATGGTAAAATCTTTAATAGTCTCTCCACCAAAAAGATTCAGCGCAATAATGGTAAGTAAGGTGGTTAAAGAAGTGTTGATAGATCTTGCAAGGGTTTGTACAATGCTCATATTTGCAATTTCGTTGAAAGATACTTTTTTTGCGTTTTTCAAATTTTCCCTTATTCTATCAAAAACTACGATAGTATCATTAATTGAATAACCTACTACCGTTAATATTACCGCTATAACGGAACTATCAATAGGAACTCTAAAAAGTGCATACCAGCTTATAACAATAAGCACATCGTGTATTAACGCCAGTACGGCTGCGATTCCAGATTTAAACTCAAATCTAAAAGAAATATAAGCCAGCATTAAAATATTTGCGATGATTAACGCAACTATTGCCTGTTTTCTTAATTCGCTGCCGATAACCGCATCAACCTTTTCCGCCCTTATCAATTCTATTTTTGAAAATTTATTCTTCAAGCTCTCCGTTATTTTTGACTGTTCATCCTTGGATAAAACCACGGTTCTAATTATCAATTCATTTCCATCGTCTCCAGCTTTCTTTGCTTCAAAATCTTTAATATTCAAATCGGTTAGCGTTTTTCTTACTTCAGAAAGTTCATAATTCTGTCCCATATTATAGTGCAAAATCGTACCTCCGGTAAAATCAATACCCCAGTTTAAACCATGAATGGCAGTGGAAATTAATCCTGCAAATATTATCGCCAGTGAAATGGAAAACCATATATATTTTCGTTCCATTATTTTATATATTTTCACATTTATTCACCTCTTATGCGCTAAATAATTTTTTGTTAACAAAAAGTTTGGAAGCAATGATGTTTGATAAAAGCACCCTGGTTACTACGATAGCGGTAAACATACTGGTTAAAATACCTATTATCAGTGTAACGGCAAAACCTTTTATTGGACCGCTACCAAAGTAAAAGAGGACAGCTGCTGCAATAATCGTAGTAATATTCGAGTCCAAAATAGTAAGCATTGCCCTGTTAAAGCCAGAATCTATAGCAGAACGCAGCGTTTTACCATTTCTAAGTTCTTCTTTAAATCTTTCAAAAATTAAAACATTAGCATCTACTGCCATACCAATAGAAAGGATAAAACCTGCTATGCCAGGAAGGGTTAAAGTAGCTCCTATAGCTATAAAAACTGTTAATACAATCATTACATATATCATCAAAGCTATATCTGCAATAAATCCGGGTAGTCTATAATATAAAATCATAAATAAAACAACGAGGACCACACCGATTTTCCCCGCAGCTACACTCTTTGCAAGAGAGTCCGCACCCAACGTAGGACCTACCGTTCTTACCTCTCTCTGCACCAAATCAACGGGTAATGCACCGCCTCTGATTAATGCTGCAAGTTCTGCCGCTCTGTCAATACTCTCCAATCCCTCAATTACTGCTTCTCCATTAGTTATAACCGCTTTTACAACGGGAGCAGAAATTACTTCTTCGTCAAGTAATATAGCTATTGGTTGTTCTAAATATTTTTTAGTGGCTTCCGCAAATTTTTTTGCCCCGGTATCATCTAATTTAAGGCTTACCATTGGTTCATTTGCTTGTCCGTATATTGCTCGAGCATCTCTTACATTATCTCCGGTCAATATTACCGTTCCATCGGGTCCAACAAAACGCAAGGAAGCCGTTTTACCTATTATTTCAAGGGCTTTTTGAGAATCCTTTACGCCCGGTAATTCCACCCTTATTCGAGTACTTCCCTGTCTTGTAATAAGAGGTTCTGCAACACCCAGCTGGTCCACCCTTCTTCTAATTACCTCGACTGCACTGTTCATTTTCTCTTCATTCAATTCCTGTCCCGGTTTTGGTTCAGCTTCTAATAATACGTATACTCCCCCTTGCAAATCCAATCCAAGTTTTATAGATTTTGACAGAGGTTCTTGTTTGTAAGGACCAATTTTAATACCGTACAATAAAGTATAAGCCAAAAAAGCAGCTAAAATTAAAATGAGTGCGATTTTTAAGAGGCTTTTTGTCCTGTAATTCATCAATTTCTCCTCCAATCCCAAAAAGGTTGCATAACAAATTTATTATATCCCTTAAAAAAGAAGCAGTCAATAAACAACCAAATCCATATAAAGATTAAAAGGCCTTCGTCAGGCCTTTTACTTAATCTCTTTATTTTCGCATTCCTGATTGGCAACAGTGCAGGAGGTTTTGCAAGCTGATTGGCATGATGCCATGCATTCCCCGCAGCCTTTTTTCTCTAAATGATCACATAAATCCCCTTTGTGAATCTTGATTATATGTTTCATCCCACTTTTCCCTCCGTTTCTTATATGATACTACCTCTTATTAAGAATTCTTTTTTATTATACCAGAAAAAATATTACAAGAAAAGTTAAATATTTACACCTATTGCTCCGGATATTGCCCCGATCAAGAATCCAAACAAAACATCTAATAGTGTGGAAGAGGTTACACCTTCTTTATAAAATAATATTTTAACTATTATTATTACTGCAGAATAAAGTAGACCTATAAGACCTCCATTTAACCAGCCTTTTGATTCAATTCCCCTCGATGTAATAAAAGAAGAAACCGCAATGGACAAAGCCATTACAATTACAGCTAATTTAGATATAAATTCCTCGGGAATCGATGAAAAAAATATTACAATGCTAAATAAAAATAGCAAAAATACAGTCAATAAGAGAGCCAAAATTACCCCCCGAAATACCTTCCCTGTATCAACCAGGGGGCTTTTTTTCACCGTAATTTTCATAAAAGAGAACCTCCTTTCCTCAATAAATATATATTTGAGGAAAGGAGGTAGTATTCCAAAATCAAGCTTTATCTTTATTATCCGCTTTATCGGATTTTTTTAGAACGGTACCTATGGCAGAACGTGTAACTTTTATTTTGAGTTTATCTCCCACTTCAAGGGTAATGACATCATCTTTAATATTAAGTATTCTACCGTAGATTCCTCCTATTGTGATTACATCGTCTCCCTCTTTCAGGCTCTCCAGCATCATTTTTCTTTCTCTGTCCCTTTTTTGTTGAGGCCTTATCAGAAGGAAGTAAAAAATAGCAAAGATAAGTATCAAAGGTCCAAATTGCTGTAAAAAAATTGCACTATTCAACTAAGGATCACACCCTTCCCAAAATTACTATTAAAAAAATACATATTAGTTAATTCGATAAAATTTTTAAAAATCCTTTTTTTCATATCAATCCTCGTAACCAAAGTTTTTAAAAAATACCTCTTTTAACTCTAAAAGATAATCACCTTCAATTGCTGTTCTTATCTCTTCCATAAGTCTTAAAAGAAAATGCAGGTTGTGGTAAGTAGTTAACCTGAGGCCCAAAATCTCCCCCGCATTTAATAAATGTCTGATATAAGCTCTCGAATAATTTTTGCAGACATAGCAATCGCACTCGGGGTCAAGAGGAGAAAAATCTTTAGCATATACAGCATTTCTCACTACGAGTTTTCCCTTTTTTGTAAAAACCGTTCCATGCCTTGCAATTCTCGTAGGAAGAACGCAATCAAACATATCAATGCCCCTTATTACCCCTTCAAAAATCGCATCGGGAGAACCCACACCCATTAAATAACGGGGTTTATTTTCCGGTAAAAGGGGCACCGTATAATCTAAAACTTTATACATTTCCTGTTTTGGCTCACCTACGCTCAACCCTCCAACAGCATATCCTTCAAAATCTATACCTGTAAGGTCCTTAGCACTTTTTCTTCTTAATTCCTCAAACAGTCCTCCCTGTACTATACCGAAAAGTGCCTGATCGCTTCTTTTATGATGTTCCCTGCATCTTTCAGCCCATCTTGTAGTCCTTTCTACCGAGTTTTTAACGTATTCATAGGTGGAGGGATAAGGAATACACTCGTCAAAACACATTATTATGTCAGAGCCTAAGGAATTCTGAATTTCAATAGATATTTCCGGTGATATAAAATGAATGGAGCCATCGATATGGGATCTAAAAGTAACCCCTTCTTCTCTTATTTCCCTTAATTCTCCTAAGCTGAATACCTGGTAACCTCCGCTGTCGGTTAAAATAGAACCCTTCCAGTTCATAAACTTATGAAGGCCTCCAGCCTCTTCTATAAGTTTGTGGCCCGGCCTTAAATATAAATGATAAGTATTGCTTAATATTATTTTTGCCCCTATGCTTTCCAGTTCATCAGGTGTCATCGTTTTGACAGTAGCTTGCGTCCCTACCGGCATAAAAACGGGAGTATCAATCTCTCCATGGCTCGTAATAATTTTTCCTCTTCTTGCTTTTGTTTTCTCTGATACTTTTATTAATTCAAAGTTCACTAATCTTCCCCGTCCTTTATCTTTTTTATTAATAGATTTTTAATTAAACTTTCTTCCATAGAAATTATTGTAACTTCAGCGTCATTTATATAAAATACATCCTTTTCTTTTATTACTCTTCCTTCTTCATTAGCTAAATTAAAAATAACACCTCCTATAGTATTTCCCAAGTTCTTAGGAATTTTGACATTTGCCAATCTATTTACCTCTTCAACAGGCATTGCAGAATTTACCAGTACCCCTTCGCTGGAAAAGGATTTGCCCGGTGCAAAAATTCTATTGATTGCGAAAATCACTCCAATAGCTATAATACCCAAAAATATTTCCCAGGTGGATTTTGTCTCTATTATTATTTTCCTTGCAGTAGCATAAAGTAATACTTCTACTATACTCGAAGGCGTATGTCTCACAAGCATTATAACAAGCTCTAAACCTACTACCAATAGCAAGGCATGTCCTAAAAAGGTTTGTAATAGCGAAAAGGTCTGCAGTGGCGGCGTTTCATATATCATCCTGAAATATCTAACAAGATCAATCGAACCTACAATTACTCCAAATATAATAAAAAATGCCAGAAAAGCTTCCAATATAAACACGCTTTTAACAATAAAATTTGCTATTTTCTTTTTCAACACTTTCCTCCTTTCTATTTATACAATCAACATAGCATCTCCAAAGGAAAAAAACCTGTACCTATTTTTCACAGCTTCTTCATAAGCTCTCATTACTTTTTCCTTTCCCGCAAAAGCACAGACAAGCATTATCAAAGTCGATTCGGGTAGATGAAAATTTGTAATAAGAGCATCAACGGTTTTGAATTTATATCCGGGATAAATAAATAAATCGGTAAAACCTTTTTGGGGAACAACAAATCCATCCGGATCGCTTACAGTTTCTAAAGTTCTTGTTGTAGTTGTCCCCACCGCAAATAACCTTTTCCCTTCTTTTTTTGTAGTATTAATAATATCCGCAGTTTCCTGGGTAATTTCATAGTATTCGGCGTGCATTTTGTGTTTTTCTATCTCCTTAACTTTAACAGGTCTAAAAGTGCCAAGACCTACATGCAAAGTTATATAAGCTATTTTTACACCCTTTGCTTTAATTTTTTCCAGTAATTCTGCGGTGAAATGAAGTCCAGCCGTAGGTGCTGCAGCTGAACCAGGACGTGTAGCGTAAACAGTCTGATACCTATCTTTTTCTTCGAGTTTCTTTTTTATATAAGGAGGTACAGGCATTTCTCCCAGTTTGTCCAGAATCTCTTCAAATATTCCCTCATAAGAAAATTCTACTATTCTTCCTCCCGCTTCAGTGTAATCAATCACCCTTGCTTTTAATAAACCATCACCAAAAATAAAGTTTTTCCCTAATTTCGCCCTTCTCCCAGGTTTTACCAGAACTTCCCATATATTTTCCTTTATTCTATTTAATAAAACAAACTCAATGGTGCCCTTGGTGTCTTCTCTTTCACCAATTAACCTGGCGGGTATCACCTTGGTATTATTTAATACCAGGCAATCCCCTTCATTCATGTAATTAATTATCTCATAAAAAATTTTATGTTCCATTTCGCCGGTTTCCTTTTTTAACACCAGAAGCCTTGATTTGTCCCTTTCTTTTAATGGTTCTTGAGCAATTAGTTCCTCGGGTAATTCGTAGTAAAATTCTTTTAAATCCATATTTTTTTCATCTCCCTATGGTTACTCCTGTATAGTAAAAAGAAAGAATATCCTTATAATTATATCCTTTTTCTGCCATTACCCTGGCACCCCACTGACTCATCCCTATTCCATGTCCCCAGCCTCGCCCGATAATTTTTATCCCGGCAGCAGTCTGGAGTTTATTTATAGTATCTTTCCCCATAGCATAAATGTTTAATAAATCGGATAAGGAATTTTTACCATTCTTCGATTCAATATAAACTTTGTCTGAAGCATTAAAAATGTTTAAAACACATATTCCATTACCGGTAATTGCATATAATTGTCTTTCACTATTTATTTTTTTATTTACTTCAAAAAGAGTACTTTTTAAAGAAAGTAAATTTCTTATTTCGTTAGAGGAAAAGGATTTTTCCCCTTTTGTCCCTTTTATTATAACTTTTTTTACCCTTCCAGTGCTGCTCCTCTCAGAAATTATAAAGTCTATTATATCTCCAGGATCGTAGCCTGTAGTTTTTAAATAGCTTCCCAGTTCCTTAAAAGAAAGATCCTTTTCCCATACATCCGCTACTTCCTCTGAAAATAGGTCCTTCTTTGATTTAAGATAGGGCAGTTCCTGTGTATACCAATCACTGAAATCTTCCGTAACTCCTCCGCTATTGGAATGAAAAAAGGCCAATACGGGCTTATCTTTATAGTATATTATTTCCCCCCGGGTAATTTCTACAGCTTGATTGGTCCTCGGGTTTTCACAATCATAACCTCCGTAAACTTGATCAGAAGAATTTGCCGTTAAATCAAATCCGTACTTAGCCCACTTATTTAAGTTGTAAACCGCAAAAGTCCTGGCTGCAACTGCCTGAGCCTTCAAAGCCTCCATGGGCCACAAAGGTGACATTTCAAGAGGTATTACACCGTAAAGGTAATCTTCTAAGTTTAATTCATTTATTGCCGTCATTCCTTTTTTTGATAAATCAGGGAAAATTCCAATATTGCCTCTGTATTGCTTTCCTTCAAAAAAAATAATTCCAGATTTAGAGGAAATATAAACGGGTTTTTCCGGTGATATTTCAAGACTTAAATTGGAAATAGGGCTGCCGGATTTTAAAAACACTACTTTTCCATTCTGCAGGGCTACCTCTAAATCAGTATAATCAATTTCAGCAATTACTTTAAATTCTCCATTTTCATTATTTTGTTTAACCAAAATATTAAATCCCGAATTTGATTTTATAGTATAACTTTCCATTGCAGTTTTATCAAAAAAAAGTCCTATTCTAATATTTTTTTCAGATATATCCTGACCATAAACCGGAAAATTAGCTAATGATAAAACGAACCAAAATATCATCGCAAAGGATAATAATATTTTTTTCACCCATAGCACCCCATTTCAATCCCTTTTAATACCCAAATGCTCGTACGCCTTTTCGGCGGCCATTCTTCCTCTTGCGGTCCTTATAATAAATCCCTCTTTTAATAAATAGGGTTCATAAATATCTTCTATGGTCGATACTTCCTCATTTAAAGCTGAAGCCAAGGCCTCGATTCCTACGGGTCCTCCCTTAAATCTCTCTATTATTGTCAACAAAAGCCTTCTATCCTCTTGATCAAGCCCCTTGGAATCCACATTTAATAATTTCAAACCTTCTTCCGCCACTTCCCGGGTAATTATCCCTTTTGCTTTTACCTGGGCGAAGTCTCTTATCCTCCTTAAAAGGCGGTTTGCTATTCTCGGTGTTCCCCGGGAACATTCCGCAATTTTCTCTGCCGCCTCTTCATCTATATTAACACCGAGAATTTCAGCAGCTCTTTTAATAATCAACATCAATTCTTCCTTTTTGTAAAATTCCAAATGGCATCTTACCCCAAATCTATCCCTTAAAGGAGAGGTAAGCATACCGGCTTTGGTTGTGGCTCCTATTAAAGTAAAGGGTTTTAAACTAAGCCTTATGGATTTCGCCGCAGGTCCTTTGCCTATAACTATGTCCAAACAAAAATCCTCCATTGCGGGATATAATACTTCTTCCACCGACGGATGCAGCCTGTGAATTTCATCTATAAAAAGTATATCCCCTTCTCCCAATCCCGTTAATATTGCTGCCAAATCTCCCGGTCTTTCAATAGCAGGACCGGAAGTAATCCTTATATTTACCCCCATTTCCTTAGCTATTATAAATGCTAAGGTGGTCTTACCGAGACCAGGAGGACCGTAAAGCAGCACATGATCCAAAGGTTCTTTCCTCATTAGAGCGGCTTTTACGAAAATTCTTAGATTTTCTTTCACGCTCTCCTGTCCTATGTATTCGTCAAAGGTTTTGGGCCTAAGGCTTACTTCCAGTTCAGCATCTTCGCTGTTTTTCAACAAAGGAGTAACAATTCTATCTTTCAAAAACCATCACCTCTATTTTGAAAAAAACTTCAGAGCTTCCTTTATTATCTCCTCGGTGTCCTTTGTTTTATCTACATTTGAAAGGACTTTATTTACTTCTTCCATTTTGAATCCTAAGGTTAATAGTACTTCCCTTGCTTCATAAATGGAATTCGAATCGCTTTCAATATATTTTATTTTATCTTTTAATTCCAGGATCAATTTCTGGGCTGTCTTTTTCCCTATACCGGGAATCGAACTCAACTTGCTGACATCTTCAAAACTGATTGCTTTTTTTAATAAATTCACATCCGAATATGATAATATCGTAAGGGCAAGTTTGGGTCCTATTCCCGAAACTTTATTAAGGGAAATAAAAAAATCCCTCTCCTCCCTGTCGTGAAAACCGTATAATTCCAAAGAATCTTCCTTAACCACTAAGTAGCTAAAAAGATTTATTTCTTTTTTTATGTAACCTTTTATCTTTTCATAGGTATTAAGGGATATGTTCATCCTGTATCCAAGGCCACCTGCTTCGATAATAGCAAAAGAGGGATTTATATCTATCAGTGTACCTTTTATGAATTCAAACATTTTTTACACCCCGTAAATTTTTTCTATGTTTTTATAATAAAGATGACACAGGGCAACCGCCAAAGCATCAGCAGCATCATCCGGCCTTGGTAATTCTTTTAGATTAAGCAATACCCTTGTCATTTCCTGTATTTGGTTTTTTTTAGCCCATCCATATCCCACTACCATCTGTTTTATCTGAAGAGGTGTATATTCATATATTTCTACCCCTTTTAATGCAGCGGCCAAAAGCGCAACCCCGCGCGCTTCGCCTACGGAAATAGCCGTCTTGGCATTCTTGTTAAAAAACAGTTCTTCCACCGCCACAGCATCGGGATTGTACTTTTCTATCAATTCTATATAACTTTCATACACCTTTTTTAATCTTTGGGGCTTGGAAAGGTCGCTCCTGGTTTCAATGACGCCATAATCCATTACTTGGATTTTGTCCTTTTCGTAAAGAACACCGTAACCGCAAATCGCAATACCCGGATCTATACCCATTACTATCATAAAATATCCCCTTTTTTATAATTTCTTCATCAATAAAGCTATTTCCTTCAAAATAAAAAAGCCTTCTTTTAAATATTAAAAGAAAGCTTTTTAAAAATCAATTACTTAACCCTTCTAATATTTTATAAAATTCTTCCTTGTCCTTTATAACAATACCCCGTTCTAAAATATTCCTATCTTCTTCTTTCAAAACATCTATGAGAATATCGGTTTTTTCTAAAATCACTGAAGGCTCTCCCGGTACTCCCTTAAACAGAGAAACAAAACCATCTTTTGTCCCTATATAATAATGGTCATCGCAATAAGAATCTTCTTCCTTTTTTATAATTATTTCATCCGAAGAAAACTTCTCTATTTTTACTCCGCTTTCTAAACCCTTTTCAAAATCGGTAAACTTTTGACCAACATATTTTTGAACAGGTATTTCAAAAACCCTGGTATGTCCACATTTTTTGTAGTAAGTAAAGCAAACTATCT
Source organism: Thermovenabulum sp. (assembly GCF_049723235.1). Lineage (NCBI taxonomy): Bacteria > Bacillati > Bacillota > Clostridia > Thermosediminibacterales > Thermosediminibacteraceae > Thermovenabulum > Thermovenabulum sp. Next base: position 110,675 of record NZ_JBNARB010000006.1, read on the forward strand.
TGGTTTTTTCTGTAATTATTTCATCTTCAAAAGTATGTTTAACAATATTTGAAAGTTCAGAGGATTTCGGAAGGAAATTGTTATGTTTTGTTAAAATACTTCCCAGCAGGATTCCCAGAAAAAAAATTATAAAAAACACAAAATAAATTCTTTTGGACATACTAATTCCTCCTTTATTTCAAGAAATTAGTATGCCCACCTTTACGTTAAAATATTCAAATTCGGTTTTATTTGGATTCGTAGTTAGAATACACTTCTTCTACATCATCATGTTCTTCCAAGACATCAAGCAATTTTTCCAACATCTCCGCATCTTTGCCGCTTACCTCTACCGTGCTTTTCGGAAGGTAAGTTATTTCTGCTGATGAAAGAACAATATTATTATCCGTTAAAGCCTTTTTTACTTGTTCATAATTTTCCGTTGAAGTGGTGATTTCTATTGAATCTTCTTGCTCTTGTATATCCTCAGCTCCTGCTTCAATGGCAATCATCATAATGTCATCTACATTCGTTCTCTCATTTTTTTCTATTAAAATAAGCCCTTTTTTCTCAAACATCCAGGCTACGCAACCGGCTTCGCCGAGATTTCCACCGTATTTATCGAAAAGATGGCGAATTTCACTGGCAGTCCTGTTTCTATTATCCGTCATAGCCGATAACATTATAGCGACACCGCCGGGACCGTAACCTTCATACATAACATGTTCTACATTTTCGCCACCTAACTCTCCACTACCTCTTTTAATTGCCCGCATTATGTTTTCGTTGGGCATATTAGCTTCTTTTGCTTTTTCTATAAGATCCCTTAATTTGCTGTTGGCATTAGGATCAGGGCCGCCTTCCCTAACTGCAACAATTATCATTTTGCTGAGCTTCGTATATAGTTTTCCCTTTTGAGCATCCATTTTAGCCTTTTTATGCTTGATATTTGCCCATTTTGAATGCCCCGACATTTGTCTCCCCTCCCTTTGTTAACTTCCTAAATTATTTTAGCACAAAAAAATTATTAGTAAAAGAAGAGAAGTTAAAAAGGTGGTATAAGAGGCAAACTCCTTTTATGTTCACTTTTTTTATTCATATTTTCTATTTTTTCCTTTATGTGCGGCAATGCTTCACCTGTTAAGATGTAAGTGTCCAGCTCTTTATAAGATATACCCATTTCTCCTTCATCGGTTTGTCCTTCCCACAAACCGGCCGTAGGAGGCTTTTCAATAATATCCTCGGGAATTTCAAAAAACCTTGCTAAATCCCTAACCTGGGATTTTACCAAATTACCCAGAGGTAACAGGTCAACCCCACCATCACCATATTTTGTAAAATACCCAACCGTAAGCTCACTTTTATTTCCCGTTCCTACAACCAGGTAATTTTTTGAGGCAGCGTAATAATAAAGGGTGATCATACGAAGTCTTGGCTTAATATTTGCTTTTGCCGTTTTATTTTCGGTGGGATCTAAAATAGTCATAAAGGTATCATAAACAGGGTCCAAGGAAATTTTTTTAAAGGGTATTTGAAATTTTTGTGCAACCCTTATTGCATCTTCCTCATCTTTTTTACTACTGTAACAGGGAAGGAAAAGACCCAGAATATTTTGACCAAAGGCTTTTTTACATAATACCGCTACTACTGCTGAGTCAATCCCGCCGCTCATTCCAAATACTGCCCCGGTTGCCCCAGCGCTATAAACTTTTTCTTTTAGCCAATCCACCAGTTTACTTGCAAGAACTTCTGTATTCAAAGTAATGCCTCCTTCTAATTGTTTACATAAAATAATTATCGTTATCTATATCAGCATAATAGTTACCAACCCATATAACTTTTACATCAAAATATCCATTCTCTTTCACCATCTTGTCGGGAGAAATATTTAAATAATAGGGTTTAAATATTTCAAGACATACTTTCTCCAAATATTGTTTTTCTTTAATTAAAAAACCTTTTTCCTTGAAGAGCCTTTCTATCTTATTGAATATTTGATAATTTACCTCTATCAAATACCGATCACATTTAATTTTTTTTATAATTCCCGCCTTTTCTATACCTTGTTTTGCACATTCGCCATAGGCCCTGATCAAACCTCCCGCTCCCAATAAAATGCCTCCAAAGTACCTTGTAACTACAACCACGGTATTTTTTAAATTTTTCATTCTTATTATTTCTAATATTGGCTTTCCAGCAGTACCACTCGGCTCTCCATCATCATTTGATTTTTGTATTTCCTCTGCCTCAAGGCCCACGCTAAAAGCATAAGTGTTGTGTGTGGCGTCGTAGTATTTTCTTTTTATCGAAGAGATAAATGTTTCCGCTTCATTTATAGTTTCCACCGGTTTAACATGAGTTATAAACCTGGATTTTTTTATTAATAATTCCGCTTGTGCTTCTTTTTTTACCGTCATATATTCCATTATTGCCATAATTTGTTACTCACACCTTATTTTATACTATTTTAATTATTATTTTTTAATATTATAAAGTCAATATTAAATTTAAAACCCTGTGATTTAAAAAACACAGGGTTTTTATTCACATTTTCATTTTTTATTTAAAAAATACATGGTCTCCGATAATAACAGTCACTGGTCTTTGCCTTACCCATAAATCATTGGTCTTTTTGGGATTATAGTAACCTATTGCTCCCTTTGAAGGATCAAAACCTGAAAGAGCATCATATACCGCTTTTCTTGCCGTTTCATCCGGAGTTAAATTTATCTGTCCATCCGGAACACAACTATACTGATAACGGCCTCCCTCAATTTGGAATATTACTTCCGGAATCGAATTGGGATATAAGGGACTTTTTATCCTGTTCAATACCGTAGCCGCAACAGCCACCTGTCCTATATAAGGTTCACCCCTGGCTTCTGCATAAACAAGTCTTGCCAGCAGTTCAATATCTCTCGCTGAAAACCTACCTTCATATCCTCTGTAAGTATTGTCGAAACTTAAGTTTAAAGCTCTTAATGTCCAATAACCAGCAATACCGTCAACTTTTAATCCCCGCGACCTCTGAAAGTTCATTACAGCAAGTTTTGTTCTCCAACCGAACACTCCATCAACACTTCCGTAGTAATAACCCAATTCCTTGAGCTTTTGCTGTAATAAGGCAACTTCTCTGCCTCTCATTCCTTCTTTTAAAACTATCCCGCTCGTTGACGCAAAAACATGGGAGGTAATAAGAATCACCATTAAAAGGATTATCAAGAAAATAAACATTTTTTTTCTCATTTTTTATCCTCCTTTTCTTGGGAGGCCAGAAGGATGTTGCTAATATTTTAACACAAAAAACATTAAATTAAAAAAAGCAAAAATCCCTGTATTTTAATTATAGATTCTTTAATAAATCATTTTATGTAAACATTTTTAGTATATATAAATATACTCCTTTTCTTATCTTTTATATATCCGATGTATAATTTTTCTATTTTAATATTCATATTTTTCATTATTTTTTATATAAAAATGCTGTTGAACAAAATGTCCAACAGCATTTTATAAAATTTTATATTACCTTGACATTAAAAATATTTTCCATTCCGGCTTTTTTGACCCTTTCTTTAATTTCATCAATATTTGTGGTGTATAATCCTAATTTTTTCATCCTTTCAAAATAAGCAGCCCCTGAAAAAGTGTATTTTTTGGCTATTCCCTCTTCCGTTTTCATCTGTTCTCCCACATGACTTATTGCATCTCCGACAGCTAAATCCAAAGGAATATTAATCAGTTCTGTTTTTGCTGCAAATCTTACTGCATTTGCGCCAGCTAAGGTACCTGTGCAAATTGCTTCAGTATGACCTACAAGAGGACCTGCTTTTTCACCGCCTACAAATAAATTCTCAACTCCAACAGCCTTCAGATAATTATCCCTGGGACAAATTGCTGTATATCTTATTGAGTTTCCTCTACCTCCAGCATAGGGGTCTTCATACCGGGCATTTTCAAATCCGGGTATCTTCCTTAATTGTTCCAGCGGGAAAAAAGGTGCCATTAATTTTGCATGACCGGTATCTAAAAGGATAATGTTCTCAATAAATTCTTTTAAGGCATATTGTTGGCAGGCTTTTGCAGTTAAAATATATTCATCTTCTCTTACTTCAGGAGGAATTGGTACTACTACCACTCCTTCTTTATTTAATTTATCCACGATATTTTGATCTAAGGATTCCTTGTGAAGTTTGCAGGAGCCGCTCATAGCTCCGTAAGTGCCATCTGCCTTTTTTGCTATCATTTCTTTAATTCCTGCTTTTCCTGCAATACTAACCCTGCCCCCAAAGCTTGGACATCTAATAATGCACATTACACAGCCGTTACCATATTTTGTACAATTATTCTGTGGTCCTGCCGTACCTGTACAATCGATAAAAACATCTCCTTCAAATCTCTCTCCTTCGTCATTTATAACAGCAACAATTTTTGAGTTTTCCATTTCTACATCTACAATTCTACATTCAGTTCTTATATTAATTCCCTTATTTTTTAATAAATCTCTTACTGCTGGTTCTACCTTTGCCACATCATACAAAGTCGCATGTTTGTGTCCCGGAAACTCTATATTTTTGTGCCTTGCCACATTATCCGTCACTTCAAAAAGTTCTCCACCTCCCATAGCAACCATTTCTTCCGTCGCTGTAAAACGACCATTATTACGCATTATTCCCCCAACTAAACCTGTACCTAAAAGCATGTCGGTTCTTTCCAATAAAAATACCTCGGCGCCGGCTTTTTTAGCAGCCAAAGCAGCGGCGCATCCGGACCATCCGCCTCCAATGATTATTACTTTTGGCATTCCTGTACCCTCCTTATACTACTCATCATTGATGAAGAGTATTATATTTATAATATTCTCCCTAAATTTTAATAATCCTGCTTATAATTTTTTCTTTTTTATTTTTTACACATTAATAAAAAAATATTTTTGTTTCCTTTACATAATTTGGGAATACACTTAATACATGCATAAAGAAAATCTTTGAAATATAAAATATAAAAGATGAAAATTTATAAAAAAATTTTTTCTAAATTTAAAAAGGATTTTTTCTCTACGGGTAGAATTAATAATAATAAAGATGGTTGTCATCATTGATGAGGAGGTGATTTAAAAAAATCATTTTAGGGACCATAATAATTGAATTTTTTTAAAAAATTTTTTAAGGAGGCTCAAATATGACTCTTGCTCATTGGATTTACGCCTTGGGGACCCTTGCGGTAGTTATCACAATGATTTTTAGAAGAAACGTACTTATTCCCTGTATTGTTTCTACTTTTTTAATAGGATTGATTTTTAAGGGATCACTAATTGGTGCAGTCACCGCAGTTTTTCGTGCGAATATAGCGGCCCTTTCCGAACTGGGCAGCATCTTTGTAATAATCGGTTTAATGGTGGCAATGCTCAAATCGTTAAGCGTGACCGGTGCTGATGAGCTGTTGGTCGCTCCATTAAAAAAATTAATGGTCTCTCCATTTATAAGCTACCTCGTGCTGGTAATCTCAACTTTCGTAATTTCCTTGTTCTTCTGGCCTACTCCTGCGGTTCCTTTGATAGGTACTCTTTTGGTTCCCGCTGCCATTAAAGCTGGACTTCCTCCAATGGCAGCAGCAGTAGCAATAGCCCTTGCAGGTCAGGGAATGGCTTTATCCGGTGACTTCGTAATTCAAGGTGCACCAGGATTATCGGCAAAGTCTGCGGGTATTCCTATTCCCATTGTCACCAATTACGCAGCCATACTATCAATAATCACAGGTGTAACTGCTATAATTCTTGCTTATATATTTATGAGAAATGATATTGAAAACTTTATAAAAACCGGCCATCAAGAAGCTAAAAAGAGTATTGAAGAAAAAGGAGCAAAAGCAAAAACCTTTCATGCTCCATATCTCGTATGGTTGCTGTTAATTTCTATAATATTAGTCATAATCGCCATGTTTAAGTTTAATATTAGAGGCGGAGATGCTTCAGCACTCCTGGGTGGCACAGCTATTACAATAATGGTTATTGCCACTCTTTGGGTCGAAGGTAGTAAAGGGCTTGATATTATAGCAGATCATTTAACCGATGGATTGGTATTTGCATTTAAAGTAATGGGGCAAATATTACCCATAGCCGGATTTTTCTTCCTCGGTAATCCCGATGCTGTAAAGTCCATTTTAGGAGAAGGTGCTCCCGGATACCTTTTTGATATTGGTAAAATAATTTCTTCTGCAATTCCTGCAAAAGGGTTTTTATCAGCTTTTGGAATGTTAATCCTCGGTATAATAACAGGACTGGATGGTTCAGGATTCTCCGGCCTTCCTATGACAGGTACATTAGCCGGCGCGATGGCAGCAGGAAATGTTAAGGTAGCCGCTGCTTTATCAGCAATTGGTCAAATGGGTGCAATTTGGGCTGGTGGAGGAACAATAATCGCATGGAGTTCCTTAGTTGCTGTTGCAGGAATAGTAGGTGTGCCCGTATTTGATCTTGTGAGAAAGAATTTTATTCCCGTGATAGTTGGCTTAATAATTTCCACTATTGCAGCTGTTCTATTCCTTATGTAGAATAGAAATCTTATATTTCAGATTATCGATAATTTTAGGGGCATTTTATGCCCCTATTTTTTTTAACCGTGCTCTTTTTATATCCAATATTTTTTTATTTTACAAATTAGCAACTTATTTTAATTTTTATTATCGTTGTTTTTATTAATGTTAACCAGTTATTTTTATTTATTAAATTTAGAAGTTTATCGCCCATGTAAATAAAAAATTCAAAGCTATTGGAAAATCTCCAATAGCTTTTTTATTGCATAAAAAAAAATTGGCTCCCCGAGCAGGATTCGAACCTGCGACCCTCCGGTTAACAG